>NZ_JBNHFD010000017.1:0-54720 GCF_059089865.1 Arthrobacter sp. Y3221157 | reverse complement strand
CCGCCGATGCACTCCAGCGGTACCCCAGAGAATTCAGCGGAGGACAACGACAGCGGGTAGCCATCGCACGGGCACTTGCGCTGTCACCAAAACTCATCGTATGCGACGAACCTGTTTCCGCCCTCGATCTGACGACCCAGGCCAAGGTAATGGAACTGCTCCTGGACGTACAGAAAGAAACAAACGTCGCCCTGCTGTTCATCTCCCACGACCTCAGCGTCGTCAGGGTCCTCAGCCACAGGGTCGCCGTGATGTACGGCGGACAAATAGTCGAAACCGGTGAAGCGGCCAAAGTCACCACCGCACCCGAACACCCCTACACCCAACGCCTCCTTCTGGCAGCCCCCGTAGCCAATCCCAAACGCCAAGCCGAACGCCGGCAGGCGCGGGCAGCAGCCATCCAAAAAGACAGCAACGAAAGAAACCGGATCAACGCATGAACACCCCTAACCCTCCCAGGACCATCGAAAAGTCCAGCATCGAAGACACCCTCGCCAATCTCACCCTGGAAGAAAAAACCGGACTGCTGTACCAGCCCATCGTGTTGATTGACGACGAACTTGATCTCGACGCCCCCTCTCCGCTGAACGGAGAGTCATTAAGGGAGCAAATCGTCGACAAGGGCATCCGCTACTTCTGCCTCGGAACAATGCCTTCCCCGGCCAACGCCCACACTGTTTTCCAGGAACTGCAGAACCTGGCAACCTCCACGGGCTCCAGGTTGCCGATTATCTTCTCAACGGACCCGAGGCACTCATTCATCCAGAACGAGGGCGCCAGCCACAGTGCTTCCGGTGTTTCCCAATGGCCGGAACCGATCGGTTTAGGCGCGATGCGTGATCCCGAAACTGTCCGTGCCTTCGCCGACATCGTGCGCCAGGACTACCTCGCCATGGGCATCCGCATGGCGCTTCACCCCCAAGTCGACCTGGCCACGGAACCGCGCTGGGCACGTCAAGCCCAGACATTCGGTGCCGACCCCCATCTCACAGCGACCCTCCTCCGGGCCTACCTCGAGGGCCTGCAGGGCCCCACCCTGGGACCAACCAGCATCGCGGCAACGACAAAGCACTTCCCGGGAGGCGGTCCCCAACTCGACGGCGAGGACCCGCACTTCCCGTACGGACGCGAGCAGGTCTACCCGGGCGGCCGACTGCGCGACCACCTGCTCCCCTTCGAAGCCGCGATCGACGCCGGCACGGCAGCGATCATGCCCTACTACGGCATGCCGGTAGGACTGACTCTCAACGGTGAACCCGTCGAGGAAGTTGGCTTCGCCTTCAACCGACAAATCCTCACCACGCTGCTCCGCGAGGAACTCGGATTCGACGGGATCATCCTCAGCGACTTCGGCCTCATCACCGACGCGACCGTTTTCGGCAAACCCTTCCCGGCCCGCGCCTGGGGCGTGGAACACCTGAACCGCCACCAACGTGTCAAAAAGCTTCTCGAAGCTGGCGTCGACCAGTTCGGCGGTGAAAGCGACACCAGTCTCGTCACTTCGCTCGTCCAAGCCGATGAGCTGGACGAAGAACGAATCAATTCATCCGCCCGCCGTCACCTTACCCTGATGAACAACCTGGGCATCATGGCATCCAGCCAGGCCCCCCGACCGCAGCAATTCGGCACTCCCGAGCAGATCATCCTGGGCAGGTCCGCCCAATCCAAGTCCCTTACCGTGCTGACCAATAAAGACGTCGACGGCGTGGCACCTCTTCCGGCCACCAGGCCGCATCGCGTCTTCTTGTCGAATTTCGACCCCACAGCACTCCCGGACGGCTGGACGGAAGCGCCCCTGGAAGACGCGACCATCGCCGTTGTCAGGGCCCACGCACCCTACGAAAAGCGCGATGCCTACTTCCTGGAAGATGCCATGGAACAAGGCACCCTCGAGTTCGCACCGGAATTTATTGACAGAATGCGTTCCGTGGCGCAAAAGGTTCCGCTTATCTTCATCGTTACCCTAACCCGCCCCGCAATCCTCACACCCATCGCCGAATTTGCCTCCGCCGTCGTAGCCGACTACGGTGCGTCAGACGAAGCCGTCATGGACGCCATCACCGGCAAGGTCCAGCCGCTGGGCAAACTTCCTTTCGAACTGCCTCGCAGCATGGACGCCGTTACAGCGAGCCGTCCCGATGTGCCCTCTGACACCAAGGACCCTCTGTTTCCCATCGGTTGGGGCCTGGACCTGAACGCGGTCCGGGCATGAACACCATGAGCGAAGCCACCCGTGAGCTCCTCGTCCAAGCGTTCCGCAGAGCACCACCTTCCATTAAAGGGAGGCGTTGTGGCGGTAAGGATATGTATTACGGATGCGGAAGGCAGCTGCCGCAGCCTCTAGCCGCTCCTTTCAAGCCGCTAAGCATGGCTGTTGCGTATGCGTCGGCCCATTCCGGTGGGGACTTAGACCTCGAACGGGGATAGTGGGTGCTATCCACCGCTAAGCATGGCGATGGACGAAGGATTTGCGACTGCAGTGCCTGTTAGTCAGGGACATGGCAGGGAAAGGGCGCGCAGCCCTCATTGGGCTGCGCGCCTTGTGTCAGACCTTTCGGGGCAGGTGGATATTCAGTCCGGTCCGCGTGAACGAGGACGATGCGCTCGAACCATACGTATCCGGCTCCTTGGCGTCCGGCGATGCACTCCATCGCATGGCCATTCGAGCAGGAAGTCATTTTGGCCGTCCCGGGCGCAATGTTTTGCCAGCTGACTTCCCGGACTCGAATAACTGCGTCGGCAATCTGTATGTGTTCTTCGCCGGACGCGGATCCGGTCTTTTTTCTGAGTCCTTTTGGCCCTGAAGGTTTTATCTGCCTGTACCGGTCTGCTTTGCCCCAGAGGACTTCGAGGGTGCCGACGAGGAGGGGGGCTCCAGCAGAAAATCGCTCTCACGTTGAGAGCAACGTTGTGGCGGCGATCCCTGGCGGGTGAACCTCGGGGGACAAAAACGTGAGCAAAGGAGCCGAGATGTTCTCGGGAAAGAATTCCAGGGTCTCCAACGACGGCGCTGAACCGTCGACATTGACTATTCGAGGAGGAATAGTGTCTGAAGGAAAGCGGCGGATCCACCTGCCTATGGCCGAACACGTCCGCGGTAAGCGCAGCCCTGTAACCTGCGCACTGAAATGCGGCAACGCCTGCGCAGGCCCCCTCTGCAACACAAGTTCCAACGGCTACTTCCGCGAGGTCGTCGAGGGCGCGATCTCGAGGCGGGCCGTACTGGGGCTGGGGCTCACAGGAGCCCTGACGCTAGCGCTCACAGGCCCCGGACGCGCTCAGGCCTTGGCCCCAGCGGTAACGGCCCCCGGTCGTTCCAAGCTGGTCTTCGAACCGATTGCGCCAGTTGGCGACACGGTCGACGGGGTATCCGTGCCGACCGGCTACACCTGGCGCCCCATCGTACGTTGGGGAGAGCCGCTCTTTGCCGATGCCCCTGATTTCGATCCGCACGATCAGACGCCGGAGTCCCAGGCCCGGCAGTTCGGCTACAACAATGACTATTCGGACATTCTGCCCCTGGCCGGCAGCAAGGGCAGGCACTCGCTGCTGTTTGCCAATCACGAATACGTCAATCCAGAACTCATGTTCCCTGCCGCGGAGCTGACTGCGGAGCCCGCACGCACCCGCGCCGTCGCCCGGGCAGCGGTTGGGCTTTCCGTGGTGGAGCTCAAGCGGAAGAACAAGAACGAGCCCTGGAGCTACATCCAGGGCGCTCCCCGCAACCGCCGCTTCCTCATTGAAACCGAGTACCTTTTTACCGGTCCGGCCGCGGGATCACCGCTGCTTCGCACGGTGGATGACCCATCCGGTCTTAGTGCGCGTGGCACGCTGGGCAACTGCTCCGGTGGGACTACTCCCTGGGGCACGGTCCTCTCCGGGGAGGAGAACTTCCACTTCTGCTTCCGTGCCGGCGGAACGTCCGAAGGTGACCTGCGGTACGGGCTGAGAGACACCCCCAGCCCGTCGGGCTGGGAGCTGGACCAGCCGCGCTGGGACACCCGCCAGCCTGGCCACGAGAACCAAGCGAACCACTTTGGTTGGATCGTCGAAGTTGACCCCTACGATCCAACGTCGACTCCTAAGAAGCACACCTCACTAGGTCGAATCAAGCACGAAGGCGCCAACGTCCGGATCGCTGCCAACGGCCAGGCAGTGGCGTACTCCGGAGATGACGAACGCTTCGAATACCTCTACAAGTTCGTCTCCGATGACGTCTATGTTGAGGGCAACCGGGCGCACAACATGACGCTGCTGCATCAGGGCAACCTGTATGTGGCGGAGTTCTCCGGCAACTCCGGCCCTGAAATCGACGGCAGCGGCGAGGTCCCTGGAGACGGTTCCTTCGACGGCACGGGCCGCTGGCTGCCGCTCGTCGTAGACGGCGAGTCCGCGATCCCGGGCATGAGCCTGGAGGAAGTGCTGGTCTATACCCGCCTGGCTGCCGACCGGGCCGGTGCCACGAAAATGGACCGGCCCGAAGACGTCCAGCCGCACCCGGTCACGGGAAAGATCTACGTGGCCTGCACCAACAACTCCGACCGCGGCAAGGCAGGCAAGGAAGGGGCCACCGAGGTCAACCCACGCCTGCTCAACCGCAACGGCCACATCGTGGAGATCACCGAAGACAACGGGGATCAGACCTCCACCACGTTCACCTGGAACCTGTTGCTGGTTGCTGGCGATCCCGCTAAAGACCCCACAGCGTACTTCTCAGGCTTCCCGGCGGACCAGGTTTCGCCGATTTCCTGTCCGGACAACCTAGCCTTCGATTCGGCAGGCAACCTCTGTGGGTGTCCACTGATGGCGCCGCCAAATCGATCGGCTATAACGATGGCCTATTCAAGGTAACCCTCGACGGGCCGGACCGCGGGAAAGTGGAACAATTCCTTTCGGTGCCCCGCGGTGCCGAGACGTGTGGACCCATCATCCACGACGAGGAACGCCGCATCTTCGTCTCCGTGCAGCACCCAGGGGAGGAAGGCAGCTACGAAGCGCCGCTCTCGCTCTTCCCGGATTACGTTCCGGACGGTGAAATGCCACCAGCGGGAGCCTTCCGGATGCCTCGCCCCTCGGTCATCCAGGTGTACCGCATGGACGGTTAGCCTCCCAGGGACGCGGCTCGGCCCGTGGCACCTGATAAGGGCACCTCGGGCCGGAACGCGGGAGCTAGAAAGTCGGGCACGGGTCGCAGACGCAGTGCCAGGAACATAAGCACGCCAGTGAGGCTTCCGAACGTAGGACTGTTACCCATCCTGAACTGTCAGCATCAGGTCCCCGGTCGGTACCTTCGTGTGAGCGGGTGTTTTGGCAGATCCGTGGCAGTTCTTTTGTAGCCCTCACCCGCCAAATCTCGAGTGCCGATAGTGGATATTCCGTCAACCTGGCGAGGCTCGGACCAGCTGCGCTGTGTGACTCTGTTCCATCCACAGCTGGGGTCAATTCGGGTTATCCACGGCTGGATAATGGGAGCCCCTGGACTAGCTCCCGGCAGCAGGAGCGGTGGATAACCCATGAGAATTGTCCCTGAGTGTGGGCGGCGGCGGGACCCAGCCTCTCAGTGGACTCGGATTGGAGCCTTATCTCGGAGATTCAAACAAGGCCCCTTGTGTCAGGCTGGGGTGTGCCTTAAGGAGACGAACTGCCTTGCCTTTTGGTTCGACGCGTTCGAGGAGGGAGGTTGTTACTCGTTGCCATGATCCGCGGAGGGCGGTTGCCCTTTCGCTGGCAACTGGGACAGCGGATCGTTTTTAGCCGTGAGGACGGCGAGATCGTGGATAAGTTGTTGCACCTCGCGTTCACGGCCTCGGGAAGGCAAGGCTTGAGACCTGCTCAATTGGTGGGAGGAGCAGGAATGCGCGGCACGCCCGTGGGCCGGGCTATTGCGGGGCGCTCCTCGCGGCAAACGGATCAATGAATCTCACTGGTTCCATACGACCTCCCCTAGGCGTTTTCGTTTCTTGAGTCTATGCAACGTGGATTGTGCGTGGCCCAAGAGCCAGCATGGATTTAGGGCTCCGATGACAGTTTCTGCTTCGGCGGGGCCGGCTCGTAGAGAGCTTTTGTTATTTCGTAGTGAAAGCCTTCGCGGTCCTCTGTTGCCCAGGCCTCGTAGAACTCAGCTTTTTCGAACAGCCTCCGGTTCTGCGCTGGGGGACGGAGCCATAGGATCTTTCCGTCGTCAGTGACGGCGTCCACATGGCCGCTGCAGACGGGGCTGCCTTGGTGCCGGATTTCGATGGTGGCTCCGGGGAGGAGGGTCCAGTCGGTGATGCGTCTCAGGTCCATTGGCGGGTCGTCCTTTCGGTGTTGGCCTGGATTGTGGTGGTGGTTGGTTAGCGGACGTAGTCGGCGCCGGTGATGTCGATGGTGGCGCCGGTAGTGTGTCGGGATCGGCCCGATGCGAGGAAGGCGATCATCTCGGCGATGTCCTCTGGTGGTGTGACTTCGCCCAGTGGGAGCGTTTGGAGCATGGGGTCGTCGGGGGAGATGTGCGCGGAGATATCGGTTGCCACCCATCCGGGAGCGACGGCGTACGCGAGGACGTTGTCCTTGCCGTAGCCCCGTGCGATGCCCTTGGTGAGGGCCAGGAGTCCGCCCTTTGCTGCGCCGTAGGCGAGGTGTTCGGCGTCGTCGCCTCGGTGAGCGGAGCGGCTGGTGATGTTGATGATGATTCCGCCGCCCCGCTTTCGGAATCCAAGGATCGACTGCCGGCACAGGTCGGCGGGAGCCAGGAGGTTTAGTTCGTAGTTGGCCTGCCAGCCGTGCTGCCACGCGGCATCGTCATCGATTTCCGATGCCAGCCAGGCGCCTGCGTTGTTCACCAGGACGTCGACGCCGTCCCGCCATCGAGCCGCCTCGGCCCAAACCTGCACGCGCTCTGTCGGGTTTAGAAGGTCGCCCTGGACGAGCTTTACACGGTCCCCGAGTCTGTCCGCCGTGGCTTGGGCGGAGTCTTTGTCGTTTCCGTAGTGCAGGATCACGTGCGCGCCTTCGCAGTGAAGCGCGACGGCGGTCGCACGGCCAATGCCGCGTGACGCTCCCGTGACCAGGACGGTCTTCCCGGCAAGCATTCCGGCGCTCATGCGACGGCCTGCGCGCCGGTAATTTCGACAACCGAGCCGCAGATATAGGGCGCCTCATCCGAGGCGAGGAATGCCACGAGTGCTGCGACTTCTTCCGGCTTGCCGATGCGCCCGAAGGGCACGAGCGCGTCCAGGTCGGCGACCGTCCGGCCGTTCCGGGACAGGCCCGCTTCGAGCATGGCTGTGTGGATCTCGCCCGGGGCGACGGCATTGACCCGGATGTTGTGCGGGGCGTAGTCGCGGGCCAGGTTCTTGGTGAAGGCGACGACGGCGGCCTTGGACACGTTGTAGGCAATGTGCCCTGGTGCCGGGTACAGGCCCCATTGCGATGCCGTATTGACGATGGACCCCCCGCCGGAGTCGATCATGTGCGGAAGTACCGCCCGGCACAGGTAAAACAACGCGTCCACGTTGACGGCAAAGGACACGTCCCAGTCGTTCTCCGTCAGGGACAGCAGGTCCCCGCGCCGGTTGATGCCGGCGTTGTTGACCAGAACGTCCAATCGGCCGTGTGCTGTAATGACCTGCTGCACGGCGGCAGCAGCCGCTTCCGGGTCCAGGAGGTCAAAGACCAGCGGGGCGGCTGAAAGGCCCTCCCCGACGAGTGCTTCAGCGACTTCCTTGGCCGCCACCTGGTTGGCGTCAGCCACGATAACATGGGCGCCTTCGGCGGCCAGCCGGCGGCTGGTGGCGGAACCAATTCCGCCACCCGCCCCGGTGACCAGCGCTGTCTTGCGGTGGAAGCGGGAGGTGAGTCCCGTCGTGGCCATCCCCTAGCTCTCCAGCGAGAAGATGGTGCGGTGCCAGGCCTTGGCCTTTTCGCCGGTCAGGTCGAACATGACGTGCTTGACCACGGTGTATTCGTCGAAGGAGTAGGTGGACATGTCTTTGCCGAAGCCGGACTCCTTCATGCCGCCGTGGGGCATTTCAGAGATGATCGGGATGTGGTCGTTGACCCAGACTGCTCCTGCGCGGATTTCGCGGGTGGCGCGCAGGGCACGGTAGATGTCCTTGGTCCAGGCGGAGGCGGCCAGGCCGTAGGGGGTGTCGTTGGCCAGGGCGATGGCTTCGTCGTCGGTGTCAAAGGGGGTAACCGCCAGGACGGGGCCGAAGACTTCGTCGCGGAAGATTTCGCTGTCCGGGGTCGCGTCGGCTACCAGGGTGGGCCGGTAGTAGGAGCCGTCGGCAAGGTCGCCGTCGGGGATGCCGCCGCCGAGCACGCGGGCGTAGCCGCGGGCCCGTTCCACCATCTCAGCTACCTTGTCGCGGTGCACCTCGGACACGAGGGGCCCCATGTCCGTAGCAGGGTCGGAGGTGGCACCAAGCTTCACCTTGGCGTACAGGTCGGCGACGCCGGCGATGAACTCCTCGTAGACGGAGCGGTGGACGATGGCCCGGGTAGCTGCGGTGCAGTCCTGTCCGCTGTTGATAAGGCTGCCGGCGACGGCGCCGTGGATGGCGGCTTCGAGGTCGGCGTCCTCGAAGACCACGAACGGTGCTTTGCCGCCGAGTTCGAGGTGGACGCGCTTGGCCGTTGTCGCGGCGGCGTCCAGGACGGTGCGGCCCACCACGGTGGAGCCTGTGAAGGAGAGCATGTCCACATCGGGGTGGCGCAGCAGTTCCGCGCCAACGGTGGAGCCACGGCCGGTCAGGACATTGATGACACCGTCGGGCATGCCTGCCTCGGTAGCGACCTCGGCGAACAGCAGCGTGGTCAGCGGGGTGATCTCAGCGGGCTTGAGCACGATGGTGTTGCCGGCGGCAATGGCGGGAAGGATCTTCCACGCGGCCATCTGCAGCGGGTAGTTCCAGGGCGAGATGGAACCGATGACGCCGATGGCTTCGCGCCGGATCGAGGAGGTGTGGTCTGCCGAGTATTCGCCCATGGCCTTGCCCTCGAGGTTGCGGGCGGCGCCGGCGAAGAAGGCGATGTTGTCGATGGTGCCGGGAACGTCGAACTCGCGGGTGAGGCGGATGGGCTTGCCGGCCTGGCGGGACTCGAGCTGGGCAAATTCTTCGGCCCGTTCTGCCATCAGTTCCGCGAACTTGGTCAGCACAGCCGATCGCTCGGCCGGGGTGGCCCGTGACCAGGCGGGGAAGGCGTCCTTCGCTGCCTGGACGGCGAGCTTGACGTCGTGGCTGCCGGCGAGGCTGATGGTGGCGACGGTGCTTCCGTTGGACGGGTCGATGACGTCCACGGTTGCGCCGCTGGTGCCTTCGAGGATCTTGCCGTTGATGAACTGGCTCACAGCTCCTGCTTTCAGTCGTTCGTAAAGATGTGTGGTTGGTGCTTTTTAGGCGCCGGGTGCCCAGATGTCGCCCACGGTGTAGCCGGTGGGGAAGGGGTCGGTGGGGTCAAGGACCCATTGGCCGCGTCCTGTGATCCAGCCCCGGCCGGTGACGGTGGGGAGGACGGCCTCGCGGCCCCCTGCTGTCCTCGTCGTGCCTGTCAGGCGGCCGATGAATTCGCTGCCGATGATGCTGTGGTGGGAGAAGTCCTCGCCGATGGCAAGCTGGCCGCGGGCGTGCAGAGCCGCCATCCTGGCGCACGTTCCGGTCCCGCAGGGGGAGCGGTCCAGGGCGCCGGTCCAGGTGGACGGATCGGAAGGGACCAGTTTGCCGTTGGACAGTACGACGGTGTTGCGGTCCTGCCGCCCGGGCGCCCTGTCACCGGTGTGCAGCATGACCAGGTTGACGCCGGAGATGAGCGGGTTGTCGGGGTGCGTGCACTGGATCTGTTCGGCTGCTGCCATCTTGATCAGGGCCCCGGCGCGGGCCAGTTCCTTGCCGTTGTCCGGGTGCAGTTCCAGCCCAAGGTCGGCTGCTTTGGCCTGGGCGAAGAACTGGCCGCCGAAGACCACGTCCACGGGCACGGTGCCGAAGCCAGGGACCTCAAGGGGGTGGTCGAGTTCGACGACGAACGCCGGGACGTTCACGACGGTCACCGAGAGGACCTTGCCCTCGTGCACTTTGGCGACTGCCTGGACGACGCCTACGGCGGTGTCGATGGTGACGACGGTTTCCGGTCCCCGGACTGGAACGATGCCTTCTTCCAGTGCCGCGGTGACGGCGCAGATGGTGTTGGATCCGGACATCGGGGTGAACCCGCCCTGTTCGAGGACGACGATGCCGAAATCGGAGCCTTCATTCACTGCGGGCAGGAGGATGACCGAGCAGAGGCCCGGGTAGCCGCGCGGCTCATGGAGCATGAGCCGGCGCAGCCAGTCCAGGTTTTCCTTGCAGTACTGCAGGCGCTCCGCCATCGTGTCGCCTTGGACGAGCCCGGCGGCGGAGGTCAGGATTCGGCCCGGCTCGCCCTCGGCGTGTACCTCAATGGCGTCGAGGGTGATCTTGGTGGCGGAGCGCGGGGTCATGCTGCTACTGCCGGGAGGACGCCCGCGTTGCGGAGGATGCCGGCGAAGCGTTCGCGCTCTGCGGCAGGAAGGGGCTGGATGGGCAGGCGTGCCGGGCCGACGGGTTCGCCGATGAGTTCGAGGCCGGCTTTGATGCCTGCGACGTAGTTGACGGATTCGAGGAAGTCGCTGATGGCCCAGAGGTGCTTCCACAGTTCGCGGGCGCGGTCCAGGTCCTTCTTTTCTGCCAGGGCTTCCCAGAATTCGACGGCGAGTTCCGGGACCACGCCTGCGGTGCCCCAGACGGAGGCTTCGGCGCCGGACGCGATGCCGAAGAACGTCAGGGTGTCCCAGCCGTTGAAGGCCTTGATCTTGTCCGTGCGGGCGGCGAGGAGTTCTGCCAGTCCTACGGCGTCATCGGAGGTGTTTTTGATGTAGTCCACGCCGTCGATCTCGCCCAGTTCGGCGAGTTCGGCGGCGGTGAGCTGGATTCCGGTGGCGCCGGGAACGTTGTAGTAGACGATCGGGATGTTGATCGATTCGGCCACTGCGGACAGGAAGGACTTGAGGGTGGTCAGGTCCAGCGGGTCGTAGAACGGCGGGACCAGCATGATGGCGTCCGCGCCCACGTTCTCTGCGTGCTGGGCCAGGTCGATGGCGCCCTGGGTGGACAGTGCGCCGATGCCGGCCACGACGGGGATGCGGCCGTCGGCGCCCTTGACGTAGAGCTCGATAACGCGGCGGTATTCCTCGGGGGAGAGCGTGGTGAATTCACCGGTGGTGCCGGTGGGGACGATGCCGTGGATTCCGGCGGAGACCAGGCGATCGACCTGGCGCTGGAGTGCTGCTTCGTCGATGGCGCTGCCGTCCTGGGTGAACGGGGTGGTGACGGCTGCGAGGATGCCGCGGAGGTTCTTCTTGGTGCGGGTAGACATAGTGGTTATTCCTGTCGGTAGGTGTCTTAGTTGGTCGGGACCGGCTGTTGGCGGTGGACGCCACGGAAGCGGTCTGCCGTGAAGGGTTGAAGTGTGGGTGCCATGCGGCCATGGACGATCAGCTTGGTGAGGGCTGCAGCGGTGCCTGGGGCGAGGGTGATGCCCATCATTCCGTGGCCGGTGGAAACGTAGGCGTTCTGCAGGTGTCCGAGGTGACCTATGACCGGCAGGCCGTCTGGTGTCATGGGCCGCATGCCGGCCATGGGCGTTGGCTTCGTTGCGGGTGGTTCCCAGCCGCGGAAGTATTTGCGTGGGGCGCGCATGATTGCATCGACCCGGACCTGGTTTACCTTCTCGTCCAGTCCGCCGAATTCCATGGTTCCGGCAAGGCGGAGGCGGTCGTTGAAGGGTGTAACTGCTACTTTGGCGTCCCAGAGGTTGACCGCGCTGCGCAGGCCGAGCGCGGGAACCTCCACGCTGTAGCCCTTGCCGGGACGCACGGGCAGCGGCACACCGAATTGCTTCGACAGGTTTCCGCTCCAGGCGCCAGCGGCCAGGATGAAGTTATCAGCGGTGTAGCGGTTTCCGCCGCTGTGCACGCTGGTGACGCGGTCGCCGTTCCGGTCCACCGCGTCGATGGGGGAGTTCTCGATGATCTTGACGCCCATTGCGAGCAGCCGTCGATGGAGTGCGGTGGCCATGGCGCCCGGGTCTACGTGCCGCTCCTGCGGGAAGTAGATTCCGCCAAGGACTTCATCGGTGAGCAGTGGCTCCTGCTCGTGCACGGCGTCGCGGTTGAGAACGCGCGGCTGTCGTCCGTATTGGGACGCCAGGTCCAGGTTGTCGATGTGGTGGTCGAAGTTGTCCTGCTCCATGAACGCCATGAGCAGGCCGTCCGTGTGCATCTCGAAGTCCATGCCGTCGGCCCGGTACTCATCGAAGATCTGAAGCGTATCGGCGGCGAGGCGCAGATGGCCCTCGAACCCAGCGCGCTGGTCACGCGCGTTGGACTTGCGCCACATGCCGAGCATGAACCGAACGAAGGACGGTTCAAGGGAGGGCCGGATGTAGAGCGGGCTGTCCGGGCGGAGCATCCACTTCATGGACTTGAGGACCACGCCCGGTCCCGGCACGGGTGCCGATTCTGCCGGGCAGATCCAGCCGGCGTTGACCTTCGAGGCGCCCAGGCCGGTGGCCCGGGCATCAATGACGGTGACGCTCTCACCCTCGCGGGCGAGGTGGTAGGCCTGGGTGAGGCCGATAACGCCGCCGCCAATAACAACGGTATGCACTGTATTTCCTTTCTTGGTCCGTTCTATGCCCGGCCCGCGTCGCGGGCTCGGCCTAGAAACGGACGGCGTCCACGAACTTTTTGAGGTCTTCGTTGTCGCAGTTGTCGAATGCGGCTTCCGGGGTGGCGTTGACGGCGATTTCGCCTTCGTGGAAGAACACCACCCGGTCCGCGGCCTTGGACGCGAACGCCATGTCGTGGGTGACCAGGGCTACCGCGATGCCGTCCTCTTCCTTCAGGCGGCGCAGGACATCGAGGACCTCCGCTGCCACGGGCGGGTCAAGGGCTGAGGTGATCTCATCGCAGAGCAGGAGCTTGGGCTTCATCATCAGGGCCCGGGCGATGGCCACGCGCTGCCGTTCGCCGCCGGAGAGCTGGGTGGGCCGGCTGAGGATGTGGTGTGCCATGCCCACTTCGGCCAACGCTGCTTCGGCCCGGTCACGCCCTTCCGAGGCGCTAACGCCTCGCGTTTTCCGTGGTGCGAGGACCAGGTTGTCCAGCACGTTCATGTGCGGCCACAGGGTGTAGGCCTGGAAGACCATGCCCACTTCAGAACGGATGTTCTCCCATTCCTTGGTGCGCTTCTGCCCAGCGAACACCGTGTGGCCGTCGATGACGATCTCGCCCTCGTCGGGGTCGGTGAGGCCTGCAAGCGCACGCAGCAGCGTTGACTTGCCGGAGCCGCTCTTACCGATAATGACGGTGATGTCACCCTTATTCATGGTGAAGTCCACGTTCCGGAGGATCTTCCGGGGTCCAAAGCTCTTTTGGAGTCCGCCGGCTTCCACCAGTACCTGTCCGTTCCCGGACTGGGCTGGAGCATGCTCGGGAGCTGCCACCTGAATGCCCTTCTGTTCGCTCACTTCATTGTCCTTCTGCGGGAAGTTGGTGGGAACCTGCGGAGTAAGTGCCGAGTGGCTCATCGTGCCACCGCCACTCGCGCACCAGGCATCATCCGGGCCCAAACGCTGGTCCGGGAGGCCCCGCCCATTGCTGCGTTGTTTTGCATGCGCCGCTCAATGGAGCTGGTGATCAGCGAAACCGGGAACGCGATGGCGAAGTAGATGAACGCAGCCAGGGTGAAGATCTCCAGCGCCCGGTAGTTCTGCGCAGAGATGGTGTTCGCAAGGAACATCAGGTCGGCGACGGCGATGGTGGAGACCAATGCCGTGTCCTTGAACAGGGAGATGTTCAGGGACAGGATGACGGGCAGCTGCTGGCGCATGGCCTGGGGAACGATGATGTAGCGCAGCTGCTGGAAGCGGCTCAGCTGCAGCATCCTGCCGGCCTCTACCTGTTCGACCGGCACCGACTGGAAGCCGCTGCGGTAGGTCTCGGCCATGAAAGCGGTGAGGTTGGCAGTCAGGGCGATGATTGCCGAGGTGTATCCCGGCAGGGTTACGCCGGTGAGGGCTGGCAGTGCGTAGAAGATCCAGAACAGCTGAACCAGCAGCGGTGTGCAGCGGAAGATCTCGATGTATCCCTGGGCGGCCCAGCGGATGACCTCGATCTTTGACATCCGGGCTACCGCTACGGGAATGGCCAGGACCATGCTGATCACAATGGTGATGACCGTGATTTGAAGCGTAATTCCCAAGCCTTCAAGCATTCGAGGCAGGGCACTTGCGACCACGTTCCAGTCGAAGTTATATCCATTCATGACGGGCTCCTAACGGAGGCTACTTCTTGCGAAGGTCGCCGAGGCTGTCGATTTCGACGTAGCCGACCTTGGCGTAAGCCTGCTTCAGCTGGCCGCTCTTCTGCGCCCGTTCGATGGCGATGTTGACGATCTGGAGGGAGCGCGGATCGATGCTGGCCGGTACACCGTAGGCAGCGGACGCGGAGTAGATTTCAGGTTCCGGGACGATGATCTTCAGGCTGGGATCGGCCTGGGCCTGCGATTCCGCGGTGGGCAGATCGGTGAACTCGGCGATCGCGCGGCCGGACTGGACCGAGGAAATGGCGTTGGAGTAGCTGTCTACAGACATGATGTTCGAGGTGTGGCCCTGAAGCGCCTTTTCCGGGGCGGAGCCCTGGGCGGCAGTGATCTGCCCGCCGTTGGCCAGCAGCTCTTCGACGGTCTTGAAGGGGGAATCAGCCTTGACCACGAAGACTCCCTGGTACTGGTACACGGGGTCCGTGAAGCCGATCGCCAATGACCGCTCCACGGTGTAGTCAAGGTTCGCGGCGAAGTCGTACCGGTTGGCCTGCAACCCTGCCACGATGTTCTTCCATTCGGCGGGCACCGGTACCAGCTTGACGCCGAGTTGCTTGGCCAGATCCTCCAGCGGGATGAGGTTCGGACCGCCAAGGGTGCCGTCTGCCTGCTCGACCGTCATCGGGGGTGCAATGGCAACGCCGACGCGGAGTTCACCGCGCTTCTTGATGTCTTCGATGAAGTTTCCTTGGGCGGAACCGGACGTTGCCGACGCGCTGTTTCCGCGGAAGCCCGAGCCGATGTAGCCGCCGGCGATGGCGACCAGAATGACAGCGAGGACTGCAAGGACGATTTTGCTTGTTTTGGTCATTGTTCTAAACCCTCTTTACGGGAATGGGTTACCGGACTGGCGGGGGAGTTCTGGTTGCCAGCTCGAAGGAAAGTGGTGGGAGTCGGCAGCAACGTCGCTGCCTGTCCGTTGTAAGAAGCGGCTGATTGTGGTGCCTTGGTGGTTTGGTTGTTTTATTGTCTTACAATCAGCGTTGTGGATCAACAATAACCCTGTGACCAGGACCACGTCCAGTAGGTTTTGAAAAAAATGTCAGATCCCCGTGAAATACAGGTGTAACGATTGGGGCCTGGATTCCCGTGGGAACCGCGGCTGCGGCGGTGAGGTTGTCGGTAGATGTAAATTTCGCGTTACCTCTGTGGCGCTGGGCACCTGCTAATGCACAAGAGGCGGGTCTTCACGTCTGTGAAGACCCGCCTCTGTGGAAGAGCCGTTGTTGCCGGAGCCAGCCGGCGCGCATCAGTCCAGTGCGTAGACCTGCCCCGTTTGGATGCCTTCGACGGATTTTACGTAGGCGCGCCCGACGGTATCAGCGGGCACCTGCGAGAAGCCGGGGAAGTATTCGTGATACCCGGTGGCTTCGGTGAGTACGGAAGGGCTTACGGCGTTGATGCGGATCCGCCGTGGAAGTTCTGCTGCGGCTGCCATGACGAAGGATTCCAGTGCTCCGTTGGCCAGTGAGGCTGCGGCGCCTGTGAGGATGGGTTCGCGGGCAAGCACCCCGGTTGTCAGGGTGAAGGAGCCGCCGTCTGTGATGTGGCTGAGCCCGATCTGAACCAGGTTGACCTGCCCGAGGACTTTGTCCTCAAAGCCGTCCCTGAAGTCCTTGTCTGTAAGGTCGGTCAGCGGCTTGAAGGGGACAGATCCGGTGCAGGAGATGACCGCGTCCACCGTGCCGATCTCATCGAACATGAGTTGGATGGAGTCCGGCTCGGTCAGGTCCACGGCCACGTTGCCGGAACGGGATGCCTCGATCACTTCGTGGCGGTCTTTCAGTGCTGAGACTGCTGCGGACCCGAGCAGACCGTTCGCTCCAACAATCAAAATTTTCATACTCTTCTTACCCCTTCTTGGCCGGTGCATCGTTAAGCAGCGGGATGAGCTCCTCGGCACTGCGCACCGTGTGTTCGGTGAAGGCCTTTTTGATGACCTCCAAGTCCTTCGTCCGAATGGCGTCCACGAGTTTTTCGTGGACGCGGTGGGCACGTACGGGGTCGGCCCGCGCTGCCTGGTCCTGGGCGAGGATAATGGTCAGGTGGGCTTCGGTGACCGGCCAGAGGCGCAGCAGCAGTGCGTTCTCGGAGGCAGCCCACAGCTTACGGTGAAAGGCCAGATGGCTTTCGTGCCGTATCACCGGGTCCGGGTCCATCTCGACCTGGCTGTATTCAGCCCAGCTTTCCTCCACCATGCGCATCCGGCGGCCGGAGGCATCCCCGACGATGGCGCTGACTGCGAGCATGTCCAGGGCCATGCGCGTGTTGGCCAGGTCCATGATGGCCGCCGCGTCGAGGGTGGCCACGCGAAGGCCGCGGTAGGGTTCCTGGACCAGCAGGCCCTCTTGCGCCATCTGGTTCAGCGCCTCGCGGACGGTGGGCCGGCTGACGTTCAACCATTCGGAGAGCTGCACCTCGGTGAGTTTCTCGCCAGGTTTGATGGTGCCGAGTACAACAGCGCGGCGGATTTCGTTAATCACGCCGTCCCTGCGCGACACCGAAGCCACGGGGGACATCCGCAGTGGCAGTGCCACCGGATCTGATGACAGGTGCGTTTCCGCCATGGGCTTCCCCAATGCTAAAAGTCGGCTCTACAGTTGCAGATTGTCAGACAAGACTACCGGCTTCGGGCCCGCGCGTAAATGGTCCTGGGGTTCAGCGGGGCTGCTGTTCACATTTTCCGGCTGCGGGCCTGGTCTGTCCCGGAAGCCACAGGGCAGGAACGCCGCTGTTTGCCGGCATGACGCTCCCTTCGCTGATGTACCGCGCCGCGGACGGGGCTTCGCCCAGTTCACGCTGGGCAGGGAACCACCACCCGCTTTCGGGGCAGTGTTCTCCGGTGCGGACAGCAAGGGCTTCGGTTCTGGCGGCGGCCAGAGACGCGGGTCGGCGTCGTTTCATTTGTACTCCTGAAAAGGGGCTGCTGTTTGCATAAAGGCTATTCGCCCATCTTTTACCCCGAACCGTGTACAAATGTCGATACATCAAGCAGCCGGACTCCAAATGTAGGCAGGGGACATCTGTCCGGCCGCCTTAGCGTTGATGGCAAGCCACCCGGCAATCCCCTCATTAGATGAAAGCGAGAAGAAGCGTGTCAGCGAACCAAGAACTTCCCGTACTGTCCCACTGGATCAGCGGAGCTGAAACGCCCTCCTCCGGAGAGCGCACCGCGCCAGTGTTCGACCCCGCACGCGGCATCGAAACCAAACGCGTAGCATTGGCCAACGCCAGCGACATCGAGTCCGCCATCTCCTCCGCACAGAAGGCCTTCCCGGCCTGGCGCGACATGTCCATCACCAAGCGCCAGCAGATCCTCTTCCGCTTCCGGGAACTGCTCAACGAGCGCAAGGGCGAACTCGCCCAGATCATCACCTCCGAGCACGGCAAAGTGGTTTCCGACGCGCTGGGCGAAATTACCCGCGGCCAGGAAGTCGTGGAACTGGCTACCGGCTTCCCGCACCTGATCAAGGGCGAACACTCCGAGAACGTCTCCACCGGGGTGGATGTCTACTCCACCAAGTCACCGCTGGGCGTCGTCGGCATCATCAGTCCGTTCAACTTCCCCGCGATGGTGCCGCTGTGGTTCCTCCCGATCGCCATCGCCGCCGGCAACACCGTCGTCCTCAAGCCCAGCGAAAAGGACCCCACCGCCGCCAACTGGCTCGCTGAACTCTTCACCGAAGCCGGCCTGCCGGACGGTGTCTTCAACGTACTCCATGGTGACAAGGAAGCTGTTGACGGCCTCCTGGAACACAAGGACGTCAAGGCCATCTCCTTCGTTGGCTCCACACCGATCGCCCAGTACATCTACGAGACCGCCGCCCGGAACGGCAAGCGCGTCCAGGCCCTGGGCGGGGCAAAGAACCACATGCTGGTCCTGCCCGACGCGGACCTTGAGCTGACAGCCGACGCCGCCATCAACGCCGGCTTCGGTTCCGCCGGTGAGCGCTGCATGGCCATCAGCGTCATCGTCGCCGTCGAACCGGTCGCCGATGAACTCATCGAAAAGATCACCTCCCGCATGTCCACCCTGAAAATCGGCGACGGTCGCCGCAACTGCGACATGGGCCCGTTGGTCACCCGGCAGCACCGCGACAAGGTGGCCTCCTACATCGATGTGGCCCTCGAAGACGGCGCCAAGGTCGTGGTGGACGGGCGCGGCATCAACGTCGACGGCGACGAGAACGGCTTCTGGCTCGGCCCCACCCTGATCGACGACGTTCCTGTCACCTCACGCGTCTACACCGAAGAGATCTTCGGTCCGGTCCTGTCCGTGGTCCGCGTCCGCAGCTATGAAGAAGGTGTGGACCTGATCAACTCAGGCGCATTCGGCAACGGCACGGCCATCTTCACCAACGACGGCGGAGCGGCCCGCCGGTTCCAGAACGAAATCGAGGTGGGCATGGTCGGCATCAACGTGCCCATCCCCGTCCCGGTCGCGTACTACTCCTTCGGTGGGTTCAAGGACTCGATCTTCGGCAGCTCCAAGGCCTACGGCCTGCAGGGCTTCCAGTTCTTCACCCGCGAAAAGGCCATCACCTCACGCTGGCTCGACCCCAGCCACGGCGGCATCAACCTGGGCTTCCCCCAGAACTAAAAGGGGAAAAGAATGTCAGGGAACCGGCACTGGTCTCCTGACAAAAAGGGCCTCCGGCGCATCCTCGCGCGCCGGAGGCCCTCCTGCATAATCTCAACGGGGACTTTGATCCTTTTCCAGGAACTGCACGGCTGCAAACAGCTCCAGCCGGTCACGCATCCCGTCCAGGTTCAGCCCCAGGATCCGCCCGACGGCGTCAATCCGGTTTCGCAGTGTGTGCCGGTGCACCCCCAGGCGGCGGGCGGTCTTGTCCCACACGCAGTCATTGGCGAACCATTCGCGGACCGTTTCCAGCAGCTGCGTGTGCTCTTCCGCGTCGTGGGCGATCAGCGGCTGTAATAACCCACGGGCTACCGGGCCGGCTTCCTCTTCCCGCAGGAGTCCCAACATGCCGCCTTCGGACAGCTCGGAGAAATTGACCAGGCGCCGGCCGAGCTCGGCGGCACGCCGGGCGGCACGGGTGGCTTCTTCGAGCGCGCCAGGCAGTGCGTCCATGGCCGTTTCTCCGGAGACACCGGCCACCGCGCCATGGCGCTCCAGCAGTTCCAGGACCCGGCCCTGGTGTGCCTGTCCGGCGAGGATCACGAGCAACTCACCGCGCAGCGCGTAGAACACTGCGCCCCGGTGGTCATCAGCCAGGAGCTCCAGCGCCTCAAGCAGGTTAGGCGCCGGGCTTTCCTGCCGTGATGCCGTGACCAGCAGGGGGTCCCGGGGCAGCTGGCCCCAGACCTGCCGCGCCGTTTTGCCTGCAACATCAATGCTGCCGGCAAGCAGCTGCTCGAAGACGCCTGCGCGAAGATGGCGGCGGGCGGTATCGAGTGTGCGCGCCTGCTCAAGAGCCAGGCTGGCCAAACCGATGACGCTGTTGACGATGTCCGCCCGGGCCGGATCCAACGGCTCAATGGCGCCCAGTACCAAGGCGCCGCGAAGACTTCCCTTACGCCCCAGGGTCTGCAGGGTCACCGACTGGCCCTCAATCTGCAGGTGCGAGGCAGAACGGGTGCCAAGATCCAGGGCGCTTCGCACCCTTTGGGTCACTTCGCCGGCGATGTGTGAGGGCACCGGCCGGTTCCGGGGCATGCGGACATAATTACCTGCAGCATCGTACAAAGCCACCCAGCTGTGCAGCTGGCGCTCCAGCTCACCAAGAATCGATGTCAGACCATCAGGCCGCAGTGCCGCGCGGGACAGTGCCCGCTGCGCCTGCAACGACCACTCGGCCCGGGCATGCTCTTCCCTGGCAAGGTAGTCCGCCACCATCCTGATGATTGCGATAAACGGCGTTCGGTCCGGGACTTCCAGTAGCGGCAGGCCCTGGCTTCGGCACGCTTCTTCCAACCCCTGAGGCAAGGTCCCGTGGATCACCTGCGTCGCAAAGCCCAATCCCACGATGCCGTGATCCACCAGCCGGCGCACGTACTCCACATATGCCTGTTCGTTCGGCACCTCAGCTAAGCTGCGCCCCGTAACCCCTGATGTCCTGGTAACTGCTGCCGAGTCAGCCGCGAACTGGCTGCCGTCGGTAAGTAGAAGCTGCCCCCGGTCAAGGAACGGAGTGGGATCCTCAAGATCCGAACTGTGAACCCAGCTGATGGGCTCATCAAGCCTTGGGGAGCCCAGATCAGGAACAACGAGCCGGAGCTTGAGTGCCCGGCTGCGGAGGAGAACATTAAGGCTTGGGGGCATTGCGGCCTTCCGATGTGAAAACGTCGAACTCTGTAGAGCTGATTGTACAAACGTATACCTAGGTCTAGGGCTTTGCGGGCGGATGATGAAGTAACTCCCAATCCACCTACCGAGAGGAACCGTCATGGTCGCCAGCCCGGCAACCCTGCACGCAGCAGACATTAACGCCGCAGCCACCAACGCCGCCCTCAGCAACGCCGAGGTCGTTGCCCTGGACCGGGCCAACGTCTTTCACTCCTGGTCAGCGCAGAAGTCATTGAACCCGATCGCGATCGCCGGCGGTTCGGGCAGCACCGTGTGGGACCACGACGGCAACACCTTCCTGGACTTCTCCAGCCAGCTGGTCAACACCAACATCGGCCACCAGCACCCTAAAGTCATCGCAGCCATCGCCCGCCAGGCAACGAGCCTGGCGACCGTGGCACCCGCGGCCGCCAACCACGTCCGCTCCACGGCCGCCGCCAAAATCCTCTCCCACGCCCCGGCCAACATGGACAAGGTCTTCTTCACCAACGGCGGCGCCGATGCCAATGAGAACGCCATCCGCATGGCCCGTCTTCACACCGGCCGTGACAAGGTCATTTCCCGCTATCGCTCCTACCACGGCAACACCGGCTCCGCCATCGCGGCCACCGGCGACTGGCGCCGGATCCCCAACGAATACTCCCGCGGCCACATCCACGTCTTTGGCCCCTACCTCTACCGCTCCGAGTTCTGGGCGGAAACACCCGAGCAGGAGACCGAGCGTGCCTTGCACCACCTGCGCCGCGTCATCCAGGCAGAGGGGCCGCAGTCAGTTGCCGCCATCCTGCTTGAATCTGTTCCCGGCACTGCCGGGATTCTGGTTCCGACACCCGGCTACCTTGAAGGTGTCCGGGCGCTGTGCGACGAATACGGCATCGTGATGATCCTTGACGAGGTCATGGCAGGATTCGGGCGCACCGGCGATTGGTTCGCCTTTGACGCCTTCAACGTCACCCCGGACCTGATTACCTTCGCCAAGGGCGTGAACTCCGGCTATGTGCCGGTGGGCGGCGTCATCATTTCAGGTGAGATAGCCGCCACCTTTGACGAACGCGTCTTCCCCGGCGGCTTGACCTACTCCGGGCACCCGATCGCCGCTGCCTCCATCGTCGCCTCCATCGAGGCTTTCGAAGAAGAGGACATCATCGGCAATGCCGCACGCATCGGCCGGGAACACCTCGAGCCGGGCCTGCAGGCGCTTGCCAAAAAGCACAGCGTCATCGGCGAAGTCCGCGGCCGCGGCGTTTTCTGGGCACTCGAACTCGTGCAGGACCACACGACCCGCACACCTGTCACTGCGGACTACATGGGACGCCTCAAGGCTGAACTGTTCGCGCGGGGACTGCTGCCGTTCATAGCCGACAACCGCATCCACGTCGTCCCGCCGGCAGTCGTCACCGCCGAAGAAGTAGCCCAGGCACTGGATATCTACGACCAGGCCCTGGCAGCCACCAGCATCTAAGCTCAGCACGACAAACTGATGAAGCCCCGCCTGGGCACCAGCCAAGGCGGGGCTTCATCTGCCGGGCGCCTCTGATCCCGGAAGGATCCAACGGTTCATCGATGACGCTCGAACGAGGCTCCAGTGGCGGCAACTGCCGGTGACAGTTCCTTCTCTGGCCGGTATCGATGCCCGGCCAGCAGGGGGCCTTCGGTCGCGGCAGGAAACCTCTCAGACGGGGCCGTCGTGTGCAGCACGTTATACCTTGACATGTCCCAGATCACAGCTTAGGCTTTTCATATTGTCTGACAATCTGGCAACCGCGGGTGATGCACGAGCTGACCGGTCCGCCCGCCCGGATTTGCTCTAAAAGGGCTCACGAACTGGCCAACAGATCACCACGCAGGGCATAGAGCTTTGCTCAAAGGGACATGGATGTCTCTTATGCAGAAGGAGCATCACTTGGAAAACCTCCTCAGCACTGTCTACGACTTCATCTGGGACCCGCTCGTATACGTCACCCTCATCAGCGGGCTGGCTTACACGATTGCGACACGGGCCGTGCAGGTGCGGCACCTTAAGGGAATGGTCAAGTGCCTCTTCGGGCGCGCCAGTTCGAAGACCGGCACGTCGTCTTTCCAGGCTTTTGCGATGGCTCTGGGCGGACGGGTTGGCGTTGGAAACATCGCCGGCGTTGCAACCGCCATCGCCTTCGGCGGTCCTGGTGCACTGTTTTGGATGATCGCCACTGCCGCACTAACCGCATCCAGTGCATTCATCGAGGCCACGCTCGGCCAGATCTACAAGGTCAAGTCGGACGGCGAGTACCGAGGCGGTATTCCCTGGTACATCGAGAAAGGTCTTCGCCTCAAATGGCTTGCGGTCACTGCCGCTGTCGTGGCCGTCATTTGCTACACCTTCCTGATCCCGGGAGTGCAGTCCTCCACCATCGTGACCTCGCTGGATACAGCCTTCGGTATTCCAACATGGATTTCCGGCCTGATCCTGGTCGTCCTCACCGCTCTTGTTGTCTTTGGTGGAACCCGGCGCATCGCCGCCTTTGCTGAAAAGGCTGTTCCTGCGATGGCGGCCGCCTATGTGCTGCTTGCCATCGTCGTCCTGGTCATGAATTTTCATGCCATCCCGGAAGTCATCCGGCTGGTGCTGGCCTCCGCGTTCGGGGCCGACGCTCTTTACGGCGGCATGATCGGCGCGGCCGTGTCCTGGGGTGTCAGGCGCTCCCTGTATTCCAACGTCGCAGGTGTCGGAGAAGGCGGCTTTGCCGGCGCAGCGGCGTCGGTTTCCCACCCGGTCAAGCAAGGGCTGGTCCAGTCATTCTCCGTGTACATCGACACCGTGCTGGTCTGCACAGCAACCGGCGTAATGATCCTATCCACCGGCGCGTACAACATTCTGCCTGAGGGGCGGGCCGCGATTGTCGAGAACCTTCCCGGAGTGAAACCAGGTGCAGAATTTACCCAGGTCGCCGTGGACACGATCCTCCCGGGGATAAACCTAGGCGCCGGCATAGTGGCCGTGGCCATCTTCTTTTTCGCCTTCACATCAATCCTGTCGTACTTCTACTACGGCGTGACGAACATTGTGTACCTGACAGGAACCTCCCGAGGCGTCCTGGCGCGCATCGTCCAGGCCGGTGTGCTGCTGTCCGTCTACCTCGGCACAGTCCGCAGCACGGAACTGGCTTGGACACTCGGGGACATCGGTTACGGCCTCATCGCCTGGTTCAACATGATTGCCATTGCCTTTCTCTGCCCTATCGCCGTGCGTGCACTGCGCGACTACGAACGCCAGAAAAAACTGGGACTCGACCCCGTTTTCCACCCGGCAACGGCTGGCATCAAGGGTGCGTCCTTCTGGGAATCCTCAGACGCTCCTGCACCGCCCCAGCAGGACGGCGCCAAGTCGAGTGGAAATCGCTGAATCTGCTTCACGCACAAGCCGCCCGGGTCCGCGCCCCCGCTTTAGTGTGGCCGCCAGTCAATACTCCTGAAAGGACATCGTGGAACTGCTGTGGGAAATAGCCGGGTGGACAGGGGCCGCGGCGATACTCAGCGCCTACCTCGCGGTCTCTATAGGGTGGTTGAAGACAGGCAGGACCTTTCAGACCGCAAATCTCCTCGGCGCTTGCGCCTTCGTCCTCAACGGTTCCGTACACCAGGCATGGCCTTCAGTAGCAACGAATGTCGCCTGGTTCCTCATTTCCGCCATCGCGCTCCTGCGCATGCGTCCCGCACGCGCAGAGCCGGTGGTACCAGCTGCCACCCCGCCGACACCCATCCCGGACACCAATGACACGGCCGGACGACTCACCGGCGCTGGCATTAACGGAGAATACGTTCATGACCAATGACATTCGGCCGGTCTATTTCCTTTCGGACAGTACGGGCATCACGGCGGAAACGCTCGGAAACACGTTGCTGACGCAGTTTCCCGCCAACCATTTTGACCGCATGACGATCCCCTTCATCACAACGACCGAGCAAGCCACATCCGTGGTGAAGACCATCGATAACGCCGCCGCCAACGGCCCGCAGCCGATCGTCTTTTCCACAGCAGTCAGCAGCGATGTCCGGCAGATCCTCTCGAGATGTAAGGGAATCATTGTGGACCTGATCGGTACCCATGTGGGGCAGCTGGAGCAGGCGCTCGGGAACTCCCGCGAGCGGGGAACCGGGGCGGGCGCACGGGCTGGGAAATGCGGCGCGCTACCAATCCCGGATGGCCGCCGTCGAATACGCCATGGAACACGACGACGGCCAGAGCCTGCGTGCACTTGAAAAAGCCCAGGTCATTCTTGTGGCCCCGTCCCGGTGCGGCAAAACGCCCACCACCATGTACCTGGCACTGCAACACGGCATCTTTGCAGCGAACTTCCCGCTGGTGGACGAAGACTTTGAACGGGAAGGGCTGCCCAAGCCCCTCAGACCCTTCGTATCGAAGTGTTTCGGACTCTCCTCAAACCCCCTGCGCCTGAGCCAGATCCGTACCGAACGACGCAGCGGCTCCCCGTACGCCTCCCTGCGCCAGTGCGGCTTCGAACTGCGCAGCGCAGAGCAACTGTACGTATCGCACAGAATTCCCTACCTGAACTCGGCCACCGTCTCCGTGGAGGAAATGGCGGCCACTATCCTGCAGCGCATGAACATAAAGCATTGACAAAACAATTCCACAGGCATGTGACTCACGTCATGCCACATGGAAAGAAGCCCCAAAGACCTGTCACCCTAAACAAGAATTTGTCCCCGCCGCCGGCGGCCGCCTGAACGGTGGGGGACACCTGCACGCCATCACCTGCAAAGGAGCAGCAACAATGACAACAGACGTACTCTGGCTCTCAGAGCTGGGACTGAAGGACCTGGACCGCGTGGGCGGCAAAAACGCCTCCCTCGGCGAAATGGTTCAGAATCTCACCTCTGCCGGCGTGATCGTGCCGGACGGCTTCGCAACGACAGCAGATGCCTACCGCAGCTTCCTGGCCGATTCCGGCCTGGACCAGAAAATTGCCGACCGGCTCGTAGGTTTAGACACCGACGACGTCACCGCCCTCGCCTCCGCCGGCCAGGAAATCCGGGGCATCATCCGCCAGACACCCTTCCTGCCGGACTTTGAAGCGCAGGTCCGCGATTTTTACCAGCAGCTTGTGGACAAGCACGGCGGGTCCGAAGACCTGTCCTGGGCCGTCCGTTCCAGCGCGACCGCCGAAGACCTTCCGGACGCGTCCTTCGCCGGCCAGCAGGAAACCTTCCTGAACGTGCGCGGCATCGAAAACATCCTGCTCGCCATCAAGGATGTCTTCGCGTCCCTCTATAACGACCGGGCCATCGCCTACCGCGTGCACCACAAGTTCGAACATGCCGACGTGGCACTCTCGGCCGGGGTGCAGCGGATGGTGCGTTCCGACGTCGGCGCCTCCGGCGTCATGTTCACCATGGACACCGAGTCCGGCTTCAACGACGCTGTCTTCGTGACCTCCTCCTACGGCCTGGGCGAGGCCGTGGTCCAGGGCGCCGTGAACCCGGACGAGTTCTACGTCTACAAGCCCGCACTGGAGGCCGGCCGGCCGGCCATTCTCAAGCGGGGCCTGGGCGAGAAGGCACTGCAGATGACCTACACCGCCAGCCAGGAGATCGGCCGCACCATCGACTTCGTCCCGGTGGAGGCATCCCTGCGGAACCGCTTCAGCCTCACCGACGAGGACGTCGAGCAGCTCGCCCGGCACGCCATCGCCATCGAAAAGCATTACGGCCGCCCCATGGACATCGAATGGGGCAAGGACGGAATCGACAACCGCCTGTACATCCTGCAGGCCCGTCCCGAAACAGTGCAGTCCCGCCGCGCCCCCGGCAGCCAGAGCCGCTTCCGCCTCAACGGAACCAGCCGCGTGCTCTCCGAGGGCCGGGCCATCGGCCAGCGCATCGGTGCCGGCAGCGTCCGTATCCTCACCGCCATCGACCAGATGGCCGCGTTCCAGACCGGGGATGTCCTCGTCGCGGACATGACCGACCCCGACTGGGAACCGATCATGAAGCGTGCCTCCGCCATCGTCACCAACCGCGGCGGACGGACCTGCCACGCAGCCATCATCGCCCGCGAACTGGGGATCCCCGCCGTGGTCGGGACTGGAAACGCCACCGAGGCGCTCTCCGACGGCCTCGAAGTCACTGTCTCCTGCGCCGACGGCGAAACCGGCGTGATCTACGAAGGGCTCCTGGATTTCAGCGTCGATGAAACCGAGATCACCCACCTGCCCGAGGCCCCCGTCAAGGTGATGATGAATGTGGGCACCCCGGAACAGGCGTTCACATTCGCTCAGCTGCCCAACCACGGTGTGGGCCTGGCCCGGTTGGAATTTATCATCAACCGCCAGATCGGCATCCACCCCAAGGCCCTGCTGAACCTGGACAGCCAGCCGGAGGACGTGGCCGTGGAGATCCGGGAGCGGATCGCGGCGTACAGCAGCCCGCGCGACTACTACATCAAACGCCTCGCCGAAGGCGTATCCACAATCGCGGCGGCCTTCGCGCCGGAGCCCGTCATCGTGCGTATGTCCGACTTCAAGTCCAATGAGTACGCCAACCTGATTGGCGGACCTGCCTATGAGCCGCACGAAGAGAACCCAATGCTCGGCTTCCGCGGCGCCTCACGCTACCTGGAGCCGTCCTTCCGGGACTGCTTCGACCTTGAGTGTGAGGCCCTGTCCTTCGTCCGCAATGAGATGGGGCTGACCAACGTGAAGTTGATGATCCCGTTTGTGCGGACCCGCGACGAGGCCTGCAGCGTGATCGAACTTCTTGCGGAGAACGGACTGGTCCGCGGCGAGAACGGCCTCGAAGTAATCATGATGTGCGAAATTCCGTCCAATGCGCTCCTGGCAGACGAATTCCTGGAGTACTTCGACGGATTCTCCATCGGTTCCAATGACATGACCCAGCTGGCCCTGGGACTGGACAGGGATTCCGCCATCGTCTCGGGCGGCTTCGATGAACGCGACCCTGCCGTCAAGAAGCTCCTGAGCATGGCCATCAAGGCGTGCCAGGAACGCGGGAAATATGTGGGCATCTGTGGCCAGGGCCCCAGCGACCATGCTGACTTCGCTGAGTGGCTGGTGTCGGAGGGCATTGACTCCGTCTCCCTGAACCCCGACACGGTGGTAGACACGTGGCTCCGGCTCACCCAGCTGGCTTCAAGGCAGGAGTCGGAACGGGAGTTGAGCTGACGTAGCCTCGGGGAGGAACGGCCGTTGCAACTGTCGAAAGAAGGGAGTTGCGACGGTCGCTCCTCCCCGAGGCCGCGGACATCGTTTCTTGGGCATTAGTGAAACACCGGCCTCATCTACGCCGCGTCCGAGCCTGTGGCATTCGGGGCAACGAGTGCGCTCCGATTCAGGAATCGAACCCGGGGGAGTCGCAGCTTCTGAGATACCGGTGTTCGCTGATCGCGCGGCCGGAACTGGTGGCAACTTTGAACCGTCCATGGCTGGGATCGATTCAGGCTATCCACGGCTGCCGTCGGGGTAGCTCCCTGGCCGCAGTGGCGGTGGATAACCTATAAGAATTGTCCCTGGCTGTGGGTGGCGGCAGCATACCTCTTTACGGTAAGCCGCGAATCCAGTCCCACTGCGTCTGCAGTCCAAGCACGGAGACATCTGTCTGGTTGGGGTGTGCCCTAATTGAACCAACTCCCTACTGCGTGGCGACGGGTTTTCCAAACTTTCCGGTGATGGGTCGGTTACATCCGAGGCCATGTCGCCGGGGCTTTAGGCAGGCCTGGTCCAGCAGCGTTGTTCATAAGGCGCGAGTAGTTCTGAATCGGATAAGCGCACATACCAGTAATCGTCTTAGTGGCTGCCTTCAGACCAGGAAGGACCTCTCGTGTTGCGATGATGGGAGGCCTTTTCTGGTCTTAGGAGTGCGGCATCGCATGAGCCATCCTTTGAGGAAATTCGACCGGCCTTGCCCATTAGGTAAGAAACTGGACGAGAGCACCTGAGTCATCGAGGTTCTGTGCGAACGTCCAAGCTGTCCACCACCAGGTGTCCCTGTCGCGGGCGAACCACGGCAGTTCGGCAGAGCTCTTGTCTGTCGCTGTCTCCCCGGAGGCCTTCTCCGAGAATACCCAATCCAGGACCTGGCTCGAGCTGACTTCACCACCGGGGGAAATGGACATTAGTGCCCGGCGCCGAGCTTTCCGCCGAGTCGTTCGCGAATGGTGGTGCTGGCCTCGTTGAGGCCGACAATCTTTACGTCCTTGCCGTGGTGGCGGTACTTCTCGGTGATGGCGTCCAGGGCGGCGATGGTGGACGCGTCCCAGAGGTGGGAGGCGTGCATGTCGATGACCACGTGGTCCGGATCCAGGGCGTATTCGAACTGTGTGTACAGATCATTGGAGGAGGCGAAGAACAGCTCGCCGTCCACCACGTAGGTGGCCGTTTCGTGGCCGTCCACGTTCTTCACGGTCCGTTCGACTGTAACGAAGTGGGCCACGCGGCGGGCGAACAGCACCATGGCCACGAGGACTCCAACGCCGACGCCGATGGCCAGGTTGTGGGTGGCGACGGTGACGATGACGGTCGCGACCATGACCATGGTTTCGCTCTTGGGCATCATTTTCAGGGTGCGGGGGTGGATGCTGTGCCAGTCGAATGTTGCCCAGGAAACAAAGATCATCACCGCGACGAGGGCGGCCATCGGGATCACGGAGACCACCCCGCCGAGCGCCACCACGAGGATGAGCAGGAAGACCCCGGCAAGGAAGGTGGAGATCCGGGTACGGGCACCGGAGGCTTTCACGTTGATCATGGTCTGGCCGATCATCGCGCAGCCACCCATGCCGCCGGTGAACCCGGTGACGACGTTGGCAACGCCCTGGCCCCACGCTTCTCGGCTCTTGTGGGAGCGGGTGTCCGTGATGTCGTCGACGAGCTTGGCGGTCATCAGGGACTCGAGGAGCCCGACGAACGCCACGGCGAGGCCGAAGGGGAAGATGACCTGCAGGGTCTCAAGCGTGAAGGGCACGTTCGGGATGAACAGCGAGGGCAATGATTCCGGGAGCTCGCCCTTGTCACCCACGGTGGGAACCGCGATGGCAGCCAGGACGGTGATGAGGGTCAGAACGACGATCGCGACCAACGGGGCTGGAACGACGTTCGTAAGCTTAGGCAGGCCGAAGACGATGAGCAGGGCCAGTGCCGCCAGCGGGTAGACCAGCCATGGGACGTTGACCAGCTCGGGGACCTGGGACATGAAGATCAGGATGGCCAGGGCGTTAACGAAGCCCACCATCACCGAGCGCGGAATGAAGCGCATCAGCTTCGCCACCCCGGACAGGCCCAGGATGATCTGGAAAATCCCGCCGAGGATGACGGCGGCGATGAAGTAGTCCACGCCGTGGGACTTCACCAGCGGGGCGATCACCAAGGCGATCGCGCCCGTGGCGGCCGAGATCATCGCCGGCCGGCCCCCTACGAACGCGATGGTCACCGCCATCGTAAAGGAAGCGAACAGCCCCAGGCGGGGATCGACCCCGGCGATGATCGAGAAGGCGATCGCTTCGGGAATCAACGCCAGCGCGACGACAAGCCCGGCAAGGACTTCCGTCTTGAGCCTTCTGGGAGATTTGAGGGTTTCCCGGACAGACTGAAGCTGTTCGGGAGTGCAGGCGGGGGCGTCCCCGGTGGTGGTGGCCATTGCTGTCTCCGTTCATGGTCAGGAAGACGCGCATCAGCGCCCTCACCACCCGGCTCTGATCATGGCGGCTCGTGGAGTTCGTGGATGAGGCAATCCACGAGTGAGCCAAAAACCACCTGTCGCAGGTGGACATGCTTGTCGACAGGCGCAGACAGCTAACGCTGAGCGAGTGGCTGTGGATCGTTCACATAATAGGTGTCTATTCGTCGTGGTAGGTGTTGGCGATGTAAACATCACAGGGTGCGTTGTGCGCGACGCTGTTGGCTACGCTGCCCAGCAGTCGGCCAATCCCTCGCATTCTTCGGTTGCCGACTACAATCATCGTTGCATCAAGGCGGATGGCCTCCTTGATCAGTGCCTCCGCCGGTTTGCCCCGAGCAGCAAAGTGCGTCACATGCACTCCGTCCTCATCGGTTTTGGTCAACATTTTGGCGACGTTTCCGGCACTATCTGCCTCTGAGAGAATGAGCCGGTCTGAGCCATGTCCAAGGGCTTCCACACGCTCGTTGTCAAAGGCTGTAACGACGTGAAGAGAGGCGCCCAAAGCTTCGGCAAGGCCCCGTGCGCACTCTGCCGCTTTCATGGCCGTTTCGCTGCTGTCGACTCCGACAACTATTACTCCACTCATTTTCTTCCTTAGCTTGTGATCTTCATGCAGCCCCGCGGCTAACCGGACAATGGGTTGAAGCTGCCAGCTACAACCGCTGGCAGCTTCAATCAAGGGAAACAAGCCGGACCGTTCTTAGCCCCGGACTGCTCAGCTGTGAGGTTGGTCCTGGTCCGTCGCGCTCGACTTGCTGGTTGCTTCTAGAGGACTGATTTCAGGTAGCGGACAGACTTAATGAAATCCTCGTCCAGGTGGGGTTCGCACTTTGCTTCCATGGTGAGCTTGCCTGTGTAACCGTCGGCTTTCAGGGCAGCAACCTGACCGGCGATGTCTGTAACGCCGATGCCGAAGTGCTGCCATGTCATGACACCATCGATGAATTGCCCGTCTTTGAGGTGGACATTCCTGATATAGGGCTTGAGCATTTCGTAGCTTTCGCGGAAGTGTCGCTGTTCCGCCTCGTAGAGGTTGCCGGTGTCCCACACATAGCCGAAGTTGTCCCTCCCTACGCCCTTGAGCAGGGCCAGGCAGTTCTCTCCCGTGTCCGCCCATGAGCCCGGAATGTTCTCGAGCTGGACAGTGAATCCGCGCTTTCCGGCCCGGTCCGCTGTATCACCGAGGATATCGATGACCCGCTGCAGGTCTGCTTCAGTGTCTCCGGCGGCGCGCTCAACACCGAAGACGATGAGGGTATTGATGCCCATGCGTTCGGCCAGGTCCAGGCTCATGTCCAGGATGCCGTTGGAGTGCAGGGACAGAAGGTCGCTGTTGAGCGGGGCCTTGTAAAGCCCGGGGGAAACGGCGGAGAGAGTGATCTCGTAGTCTTTTGCATACGTCTTGAGACGATCCCATGCGGCCGCTTCCACTACCGGGAAGCGCTTGGCCTCGACCATGCGGATTTCGACGTCACTGATGCCTTCCGCTTTGGTCGCTTCAAAGATTTTGGGGAACGCGGCAGGGGACCGGTCGGGGGTGACTTCGTCCGTTACTGTCGACAGGATCATTCGGGATTTCTTCTTTCTATTGTGATGGGGTTCTGTTCGTGCGGGGGAAATGTCAACCTTTGACCGCTCCGGAGGTCATGCCGCGGACCAAGGATTTTTGCAGCAGCAGGTAGACCAGCAGGGACGGTATAAGGGCCAGGAAAGCGCCGGCCATGAGAACTCCGGTGCCCACTTGCACGTCAGCCCGGAGACTGGCCAACGCTACCGTGATGGTGTAGTCGGCGGTGCTGTTGGCTGCGATCAGGGGGAGCAAGTATTGGTCCCAGACGCCAATGAAGCCGAAGATCGTGACGACCCCCAGCGCGGGTTTACAGAGCGGAAGAATCACCTGGAACAGCATCCGGAAATCGCCGGCGCCGTCTATTTTTGCTGCTTCCTCAATTTCGTCCGGAATGTCCTTCATGAACGCCGTCATCACCAGGATGGAGAAGGCGGAAGCCGCCACAGGCAGGGCGACAGCCCAGATGGTGCCCCTCATGTTGATGCCCGTCAGCGGTACGTCCCCCAGGATTACAGCCAAGGGAACAGCCACGACTTCCTCAGGCAGCATCATTGTGGCCAGGAACAGCCCGAGTATGACGGCCTGGCCGCGAAAGCGGTGCCGTGCCAGTGCGTAGGCGGCGGTCACGGCAGCGATGATCTGCAGAAGCAGCCCAAAGCCCGCGATGAGTACGGAGTTCAGGAAGAAGCCCCAGACGCCACGGTCCGTGGCCACTTCGAAGTTGCGGAAGCTGGGGTTTTGCGGAATGAGGCTTAACCGGGTGGGATCTGAGTTGAGGTCGAAGGCACTGGCGATGATCGCCAGGATTGGCCCGGCAAAAAGCAGTACCACCAGGCCGGCAAGGCCGAGCCGCAGGAACACGGACGACTTTCGGTCGCCTTTCCACCCAAGGGCGGTTTCGAACCGGCCGTCCTGTTGGGCGCTGTGCCGGATTTTGCCGGTCGAAGCCGGTTCGGGAGTTATGTTCTTAATGGACACGATCATCACCCTTCCTTGCGTCGCCGCATTACCAGCACTGCACCCAGAGTCATGACCACCGTGGCCAGTAGCAGCAGGACCGAGGCGGCAGAGGCCACTCCGATGTCATTTCGTTCGAAGCCCAGCGAGTAGACGCGGGTCATCCAGACGTCGGTGGCACCCGAAGGACCTCCTCCGGTCAGAACCCATACGTCGGTGAAAACCCTGAGGCTTCGGATAGCTGCGAGGACGATCACGATCGTCATGGCAGGACGGAGCGCCGGCATTACGATGTATCGCAGCCGCTGCCACGTATTTACTCCGTCAATGGCGCCGGCCTCATACAGGGAGCGGTCAACGGCTGCCAGGCCCGCGAGGAGGATGACCATGTTGTAAGGGGCCCCCTGCCAGATGCCTACTGCCATGACTGCACCCAGGGCGGTGTCCGGGTCCTCTAGGAATCGGACCGGCCCTGCTCCTACCAGGCCCAATAAGGCGTTGATCACGCCATCAGGAGCGGGGTAGTAGATGATCCGCCAGATTTCCCCGATGACCGCGGTGGCTGTTACCACCGGCAGGAACGCGAGGGTCCGGACAAATGCCAGGCTGCGGCTTGCTCCTTCCAGGATCATTGCCAGTGCCAGCCCGCCAAGGACTGCTCCAATGGACTGGCCGACGCCGAGCAGCAGTGTGTGCCTGATGGCGGCTCCGAACTTGGGATCCGACAGGACGGTGTTGTAGTTGTCGAAGCCCACCCAAATATCACCGAGGAAAGGCCGCACGTCGTGGAAACTCATTGAGATTCCGGCAAACATCGGAATGAACTTGAAGTACAGGAAAAGCAGGAGGGCAGGGAAGAGCAGGAACCACACCATCCAGGGGAACGCCTTACGACGACGTCGCGTGGGAGCTTCTGCTGGTCTGCCGTGCCTGACCTGCCGCCGCTCCATCGCCGGTGCCGTGCCCGGCACCGGCGCGGAAGCCGATGCCGGGTGGACGATCTTCTCCATCATTTGAGAGCGTCCCTGCTTTTCAGATCCTCGGTGATGCGGTCCGCGAGGGCTGACAGTTCCTTCGGGACATCGGAGGAGCACTGCCCGAACATCGAATTAAGCGTCTCGGCCACATCCTGGCGAATAACGGTGAAATCGATCTCGGAGGGCAGGAGTTGGGAATCGGAGAGCTGTTCCTGGACCACATTCCAGCGGGGATCGCCATAAACCTCAGCTGCGTCCACTGATTCGTTGACCGGGAGCCGGACCACGGGCTGCCCTGGGGCGGTCATGCCAATCTTTTGGGCCTCTTCAGAGATGAGGAATTCTGCCAGGGCCTCTTGCTTGTCAGGTTTGTTGGTGGAGGCCCCGAAGTAGATGCTGGTCCGTTCCGTCAGCGTTGTACTCCCGCCGGGCCCTTCGGGCGCGGTGATGACCTCGTACTTGTCCTTGCCCGGTGACTTGTCGAAGTTCACGAAGGCGTAGGGGCCGGTCTGGTAGATCCCGGACTTGCCTTCAGCAAAGAACGGCGTGGCACTGGCATTGGTGAGCGCGCCGGGCTGGACCATGTTCGGAGTGCAAAACCATGATTTCAACCAGGTGACCGCTTCCACCGTTTGGGGGTTGTCCACCTCGACGCTGTATTTCCCGTCACCGCCGCTGACGATCGAGCCGCCGCGCTGCCAGATGTAGGACGAAGCCCACCATGTGAAGAATCCACGATCGGTTGTTCCGGGTACTGTCATCCCGTACGTATCACCGTTGACGCCGTTGCCGTCTGGGTCTCCCGTTGCGAATGCCGTAGCGAGGGCCAAGAGTTCTTCGTGGTTCTTTGGGGTCTCGATGCCGAGCCGTTCCCTCCAGTCCTTGCGGATGAAGGTCACCTGGGCATGTTGGCTGAAGGGAACTCCGTAGGTGTTGCCGTCGGCTGCCTTGACCGAGTTCCAGGAAGCGTCACTGAGCTGATCCGCTCCTTCGATCGCGTTTCGGTCAACTGAACGGAGCATGCCTTTGTCCGCGTAGCTCGCCATGCTCGACTGGTCGTAGATCATCACGTCCGGAAGGTCCTTGGATGCGGCGCGGGACTGCAGTTGCGTCTCGAACTCCACAGTGGCCAGGTAGTCCACCTTGATGCCGGTCTTTTCTGTGAAGGCGTCAAGCACGGCCTGGTAAGTCTTTGCGGCCTCCGGGCCGCTTCGCGACCAGACTTCCAACGGCTGGCCGTCATCGGCGGTGCTCGCCGGTTGGGATGACGAGCATCCTGCTGAGCAAATCAAAGCGACCGAACATCCCGCTGCCATAAGCGAGCGGAGAAGAGTCAATTTAGTCATGGGTTGATCCTCGGCTCTTCCTCCAGCATGGAGGCCCTCAATTTGAGGTTGGAATCGACTGTACCCAGCTAAAAGACGTTTGTGAGCGGCATCACCATACGCACTCAAGATGCCCATATCGTGCTTTCCGATGGATACCCTTGCTCTGGGATAATTGTGATCCGCACCAAAGGGAGTACATGGACACCTGGAAGCTTGAAGCGTTTGTGAAGACTGTCGATCTGGGCAGCATTTCACGCGCCGCGATCGCTCTTCACCTAGCCCAGTCTGCCCTAGTCAGCACTTGTCGAATCTCGAAACCAGGCTGGGTGTGAAGCTGCTGGTCAGAACCAAGCATGGCGTCGAACCCACCGCAGCGGGGCGAGTTCTGTATAGGCATGCTCAACTGATCGTCCGAGGAGTCGATAACGCCGTGCAGGAGGTCAAAGCGGTATCAGATGGCCCCAGCGGACGGGTTTCAGTTGGCTTGGCCCCGTACAGCCTTGCCACCGAGCTGGCGGTCCCGCTCATTGAAGCCGTTCGGGAAGCAGCGCCAAAAATCGTCCTGCATGTCAGGGAGAATTTCGGCTCAATTTTGAGTGAAGCAATAGCAACCGGGCAGATGGATTTGGGCATCCTCTACACCCCGGTTCCTCTGCGGGCCGTGCACGTCGAGCCGCTTCACCGCGAGCGACTCTACCTGGCGACGAGTGTACGGTCAGATCTCCCGGATCCTGTCCCCTTCACAGCCCTGACTGACGTGGGCGTCTTTTTGCCCTCGCGCCAGCACTCCATCCGACTTGCTGTGGACGCCGCCTTCCAACAGCACAACCTCTTCCCACGGCTGCTAGGTGAGGTCGAATCGATGCCTACGCTGCTTGAACTCATTGGCAGAGACCTGGGGGCAACCATCCTGCCGTTGTCAGCATTTCCGTCCCTGGAAAAGTATCCCGATGTCCAGCTCCACGAACTTGAGGACCCAATTACCGAGATAGGCCTTGCCCTGTGCACTGGCAGTCACCAGCCTCTGTCTGAGCAGGCCCGCGTCGTCGAGGTCATCCTGAAGGAACTACTGGCCAAGCACGCCGGCATCACAGCGCCACACCGGCCGGCTACGGATGCTTCAGGCTAGGTCTGCATACTCCGATCCGCACCGGCGCAGCGCAGCTGGAGTTTCCGAAGGTCCTTTCCACAGGGCTGCGGGGTTGAATGTCTATCAGGCCCTCCTTTTCCCGCCCGTGCGTGGGGTCACGGGTATGTGCCCCTCGCCCAAGTCATCGCGATCAACCACCCTCTGGGCCGCGGCAGGGAGTTCCGTGTCATAAGCAACGCTTATCCGTCCACGCACTTTAGGTCTTATCCATAACTGCATCTCACTCCCTAGGCTCAAAAGGAGATTAAGTCCTGACTCCGAACCTTGGAAGAGAACATGCCTGAATTCATACCCGCTTCGCGCGTCTCCCGTATCAAGTCCTCGGCGAGCGTGGCCGCCGCCGCGCGTGTCCGGGAACTTAAGGCAGAGGGTCGCCGCGTCCTGGACCTCACCGTGGGTGAACCTGATTTTGACACCCCGGACAGCATAAAGGCGGCGGCAGTGGCGGCCATCGAGGCTGGCGACACGAAGTACACGTCCGTCACCGGAACGCCGGCCCTACAGACGGCAGTCCTGCAGACGCTGGAGCTGCGCACAGGGCTGCACTACTCGGCCAACGAGATAACCATCGGTGGCGGTGCCAAGCAGGTCATCTTCACAGCATTCATGGCCTCACTTGACGCCGGAGACGAGGTCATCGTTCCCGCGCCGTACTGGGTCTCGTACCCCGACATGGTCCTCGCCAATGAAGGCACACCCGTCATCGTCCCGTGTCCTGAGGAAGACGGCTTCAAGCTGACTCCAGGTGCCCTCGAAGCAGCCATTACTGACCAAACCAAATGGTTGATCCTCAACACCCCGTCGAACCCGACAGGAGCTGTCTACACCCGCGATGAACTGCGCGCGCTGGCTGACGTTCTGCTCCGCTTCCCGCAGGTCTACGTCCTGACGGATGAAATCTACGACCAGATCTACTTCGGGGAGGGCCGGCTCTGCAGCCTGGTGGAAGTAGCATCAGAACTCAAGGACCGGATCCTTGTAGTCAACGGGGTATCCAAGGCATATGCCATGACAGGCTGGAGGCTGGGTTACGCCGTTGGTCCCGCCGGAGTTATCAGTGCCATCAACAAACTTCAGTCCCAGATTTCCTCCTGCCCTTCTTCGATCAGCCAAGCCGCTGCCGCTGCAGCAATGACCGGCGATCAATCCTTCATTCGAACCAACACAGAGGTCTACCGGAGCCGCAGGGATCTTGCAGTAAACGGTCTCAACAGCATTGAGGGGCTCGCCTGCTCCACCCCCGAGGGCGCCTTCTACGCCTACGTCAACTGCACTGGCGTCATGGGCAAGAAGACTCCCGAAGGAACCGTGATCAACAACGATCAGGACTTTGTTCTTTACCTCCTGAACAACGCATCCGTTGCGGCAATTCCGGGATCAGCCTATGGACTGGGGCCTTACTTCCGAATCTCGTATGCCACAAGCCACTCGGTAATTGAAGAGGCAATCGCCGCCATCGGCAAAGCCGTCCAAGCACTCATCTAAAACCAGTACCAAAGGAAACTCTTATGATTCACGTCAAAACCAACATCGAGCGCCCCTCTGAAGATGTGGTCAGCAGGCTCAGCAAATTCTCGTCCGCTACCATTCACGAGGCCCAAGGCCGAAAGGGAGCCTTGAGCTCCAAAATCAAGCCCATTGACCGTTCCATGTCCTTTTGTGGCCCGGCCCTTACGGTACGTTGCGCCCCTCGGGACAATCTGATGCTGCAGGTGGCTATCCATTACGCACAGGCTGGAGATGTCGTCCTGGTGTCTGCCGGCGAATTCGAAGAAGCAGGCACTTTCGGCGACGTCCTCGGAAACGCCATGAAGGCCAAGAACCTGGCCGCGATGGTGACCGACTCCGGTGTCCGTGACACAAAAGAGCTCATCGAGCTCGGCCTTCCCGTGTTTTCAGGCAGCGTCTGCATCAAAGGAACCGTCAAGGAAACCATCGGGCCCATCAACCATCCGGTGGTCTTCGGGGACGAAGTCATCTACCCCGGAGATATTCTTCGCGGTGATGCCGACGGCGTTGTCGTCGTCCGCAAAGATGAAGCTGAAGACGTGATCCGCCTGTCGCAGGAGCGGGAGGACGCCGAGCGTGAACTGATTCGTCTCTATCACGAAGGCGGCACCACGATAGAACTGTGCAACCTGACGAACGTGCTCAAGGCCAAGGGCCTGCTCGTTGAGGACGCCCTCTAAAATTCGTGGCAGTGTTAGTGAGGGCCCCATGTCATCTACGACATGGGGCCCTCACTAATCCTGACAACGTACTTTTAACAAGCGAGGAGGGTCCTGTCTCAGAGACAGGACCCTCCTCGCTTGCTAAGCGTAATGTCACGAGCCGACTGCACTGGCGGTCCTTGTCTGCCCGGGAAGCGGATAGGCGGGCGGCCCAAAAAACCCTTCCTGAAGCTCCCAAATCACGGCGGTCGATTCCACAGTCGGCATGACACTGCCCTGGAACACGAAGACCGGCTGGCCGTTGTCTCCTTCCGGCCGCCAGAAGCCATTGGTGGGGCAGTGGGTCCCTGTTCTGGCCACAAGCCGAGGGCTGGCCCCAAGCGGCTTCCGGTACACGCTACGGATCTTCTTCACGGTAGGCTCCAAATCGCAATTCTGAGGAATAATGCCAAGGCGGCTTTGCCTTTGTATTTCCAGATTAGATTCGGGCCGCAGGAACCGCTAAGACCAGAATTGAGTGTCCTGATAAGCAATTTTTATGGGACGCTGTAACTCTGCTTGCCGTATTTGTCACTGAGCATCTCCTGGAGCATTTCCTTCAGCACAAGAAGCACCGCCGACGCCGCTTCCGAAAGGGGTTCGTGATCAGGGGTGCATAAAGCGATTTTGCATTGCAGTTCCGGATCTATGATCCGCAAGACATGGAAATCCTCTGCGTGAAATAGGGCATCGGCAGCCGACTTCGGCAGGATAGTCGCCCCAAGATCTGCCCGCAACAGTCTCGTCAGCGACGGCACCGACTCCACTTCTCCTACCAGCCGCAGTGTTAACCCCTTGCTTTGCAGGCCACCTTCAACGATCTGCCGCAGGGTGTGATTCTGTTCGGGTAGGAAGAGTCCGAACTGGGAGGCGTCCGCCAGGGAGATCTCTCCTGACTCCTGATTGGCTCGTCCTGTTCCATTGACGACCAGGTGCAGGTCTTCCACGATCATCGTGGTGAACTGCACCCCGCGAATTGGGCCGGGCTCGTAAATTAGGGCCATGTCCAGCCGCCCATTTTTGATGGCTTCGCTCAGAACCCCGCCGTATATCTCTGTGAGATGGAGAACGATGTCTGGGTACCTGCGTCCCACCTCACTGATGATTTGGGGCGTAAGGCTTGAGGCCATGCTGTACGGAGCAATGGCTATCGAGACGCGTCCGGAGGGTGCGGCACCTGAACGCGCCACGTCATCACGGGCCTGTTCAACCTGCCGCAGGATCGTCTGGGCATGGCGATACAGCGTGTGGCCTGCGGCGGTAGGGACGACCCCCTGCTTACTCCGAATCAGAAGACGTTGTTTCAGCTCGCTTTCCAACGCGGAAACCTGCTGACTGAGGGCAGGTTGAGCGACGTGCAGAGCCGCAGCCGCACGAGTGATGCTTCCGGAGTCAACGATTTTCACGAAGTACGCAAGTTTCCTGGTGTCCATCTTTCCTCTGCTCGATCTGAAGCGGCACCGGGTCATACATAAAAGTTATGGCGGGATATGCATTAGGTCTTTGTGTGACCCATCTCGCGCCCACTAATCTGAGATCCAGAACACTTCTGTTTGATACACAGATTATACCCGTCCAAACATAAGTCGTTCCTATGGCGGTATAGGCCTTTTGCATAGTTGCCCATATCGACTTAGCTGATTCTTTTACAAACCGGAAATATACGTTCTATAGCTTCCAGCAAGCAATTAAACGACGTCGTTATTTGCCTCCTACTTAGGAAAGAGCCACAGAATGAAATTTATCGCAAAGGGCAGGATCGCGCTGGCCGCGGCCGCTGCTGCAACGCTCGTACTCACTGGCTGCGGAGGTGGCTCCTCGACCCCTGCTGACGGTGGCAGCGCCACCTCAGGTGAAGTGAACCTGATTGCTTACTCCGGTGTGTGGCAGGACCAATACACCGCCGCCGTGATTGAACCGTTCAAGGCGAAGTACCCGGACATCAAGATCAATTACGCGTCCAAGCGGTCCTCAGCTGAGATGCTCAGTGCGCTGCAGGGGCAAAAGAACAACCCTGCAACCGATGTGGCCATCATGGATAACTCGGTCTCCACCACAGGGAACAAGCAGGGCCTGTTTGAGAAAGTGGACGAGGCAAGCGTTCCCAACCTGGCGAACGTCCCCGAAAAGTTCCGGGACAAGGAGGGCTTTGGCCCAGTGGCCATGCTGGACGCTGTCGGACTGCTCTACGACACCGCCACCTTCCCCACACCGCCACAAAGCTGGAAGGTGCTCTGGGATCCGGCATACGCCGGCAAGATCAACGTCAACGCCCCGCCGTCCCTGCTGGGCCTGTCCCTGACGGCCATCACCTCGAAGATGGAAGGTGAGGACTACACCAAGAGCATCGACGCCGCTGTGACTCGCCTGAAGGAGATGGCACCGGGTGTTCAGACCTTTGCTCCCAACCCCGACGAGTACCAGAACGTCATCACGGGTCAGACTGTGCTCGGCCTTGGCCAGAACGCACGCGGCCAGTTCTACAGCGACCAGAGCAACAAGAAGATGGGCGTCACCTTCCCCGAGGAAGGCACTGTCTACCAGATCAACACCATCAACCTGGTGAAGGACGCTCCGCACTCTGCGGCCGCCAAGACATTTGTGGACTACGCACTCTCTGCTGAGGCACAGACCGCATTCGCCAAGGCACTCTTCTACGCCCCCTCCGTCACCAATGCGGACCTGCCAGCAGACGTGAAAGACCGCGTCGTCCCCACCGACGGCTCCGTGAACATCGTTCCGCTGGATGTGGAATTCCTGTCCTCGGCCCGCGACCAGTGGACCGACACCTGGAAGCGCGAAATCATCACCAAATAGTCACCACCGGTGCCCCTCCCAACTTTCCCTTCAGGAGAAGTGAATCCCGTGAATGAAGCAAAACTGTCGATCGAAAATCTGACCAAAAGATATGCAACCGGTCTGGAACCCGCCGTCGACCGCCTGAACATGAAAGTGGAGGAGGGGCACCTGGTTGCGCTCCTCGGCCCGTCGGGCTGCGGCAAGACAACAACCCTGAGGATGGTGGCCGGCCTGATGGACCCGACCGCTGGCTCCATCGTGGTGGACGGCAAGGAAATCACCCATACCCCCGTCAACAAGCGGGGAATGGGCATGGTGTTCCAGTCCTACGCCCTCTTCCCGCACATGAACGTTGAACAGAACGTGGCCTTCGGCCTGGAAATGCGCCAGACCCCCAAAGCGCAGCAGAAAGCCCGCGTGGCAGCCGCACTGGACATGGTCCAGCTCGGCCACCTCGGCAAGCGCCAGACCAGGGAACTCTCCGGCGGGCAGCAGCAGCGCATCGCCCTGGCCCGCGCCCTGGTGGTGGAACCAACACTGCTCCTGTTGGACGAACCGCTGTCCAACCTCGATGCCAAGCTCCGCGAAACCATGCGTACCGAAATCCGGTCCATCCAGCAGCGCACCAAAGCAACTACGCTCTTCGTCACGCACGACCAGGACGAGGCCTTGGACATGGCCGACCGGATCGCCGTTATGAACGGTGGCCTCATTGAGCAGTTCGGATCACCCACCGAGGTGTACCAGCGCCCCCGTACGCATTTCGTGGCCAACTTCATCGGCCAGGCCAACTTCCTTCCCGCCCGGGTGGGTGCCGAAACCGGACCGGCAAACACTGCCGGGGAAAGCTTCTACAAGGTGGATGTCGATGGACTGGGCCAGTTCGGCGCTGTCGGGACGGCAGGCCTGTCCGGCGAAGCCCACGAACTGGTTATTCGTCCGCACCGACTCAACGTCTCCCTTCACGCCGGGGCGACGCAGGGAGCCATGGCGGGCGCTATTGAGCGGGTCAGCTATACCGGGGACGCTTTGTCCGTCGCTGTCCGAGTGGGTGACCAGCAGTTGCAGGCGCAGATGCTGACCGGCAGCGGCGAGCTGCCTCGCATCGGGGACGCCGCGTACCTCTCGTGGTCAGCGGAGGATGCATACCTGCTCCCTGAGCCTGCGGCGCAGCAAAGGCTGGCGGCATGACACTCCTGCGACCCCCTGCCGCCCCGGCGAAGAGCCAGGCCCAGGATGAGGGGCAACTGGAACGGGCCACTGAGCGGAGGAACCGCCGCACTTACTTGGCGCTGCTGCTGCCTGGGCTTCTCGGCCTGCTGGTGAGCTTTGTCTTCCCGCTGGCCTATATGGTCCGGATGTCCTTCAATGAGGGCGCCCCGGACGGCGTCATTATTGAGACGTTCACGCTGGACACCTACATTCGGCCCCTAACCGACCCCTACTACTGGCGGGTCACCCTGGATACCTTCCAGATGGGCGTCACCGTAGGCGTCCTGTGCGTCCTGGTGTCCTACCCTGTGGCCCTCTTCCTGGCCCGCAGCACCAGCAAATACCGTGGCCTGCTCATCGCCATCGCCATCGCCCCGCTGCTCACGTCGGCTGTGGTCCGAACCTACGGCTGGATGGTCATCCTCGGAACCAACGGGCTGGTCAATTCCTCCTTGGACGGGCTCGGCCTGATTGACACACCCCTGAAGCTCACCAACAACATGACAGGCGTGACCATCGGCCTGGTGGAAATCTTCATGCCATACGCCATCTTGGCCATGATCTCCGGGTTCGGCCGGCTCAGCCCCCAACTCGAGGAAGCAGCAGGTTCCCTCGGCGCCAGCAAGTTCAAGGTCTTCACCCGGGTCACGCTCCCGCTGTGCCTCCCGGGCCTGCTCACGGCGTTCCTGCTGGTATTCGTACTTTCCATCAGCACGTTCATTACGCCGCGGCTCTTGGGCGGCGGCAGTGTGCAGGTCCTTGCCACCGAGATCTACGACCAGACCACCGGCCTGCTCAACTGGCCCTTCGCGGCCGCCCTGTCCGTCATCCTGCTGGTGCTTTTCGGCCTGATCATCGCCATCTACCAGCGCCTCACCAAGAAGATCGGAGGCTGAACCATGAGCGACGTCAAGGTATTCAAGCCGCGCTTCAATCCCGCCAAACCCGCCTTCGGGCTGCTGGTGTTCCTGCTCTACCTGTTCCTGCTTGCACCACTGCTGATCGTGTTCGTAGTGTCCTTCGCCTCCAACCAGTACCTGTCCTTCCCCCCGGAGGGGTTCACCCTGAAGTGGTACGAGATGCTGCCGCAGGAAAGCACCTTCATGGAGGGCATGAAGGTCAGCCTGATCGTGGCCGTCATCGTCACCCTCATTGTCCTCGCGCTGGGCGTGCCGGCCGCACTGGCCCTGGAACGATTCGAGTTCAAGGCCAAAGCCGCCGTCCAGTCGTTCTTCCTCTCTCCGCTGCTGATCCCCAGCATCGTCCTGGCTCTGGGCATGGTCCTGCTCTTTGGGCCCTTGGAGTTGAACAACACCTACGCGGGCATCATCATCGGCCACGTCGCCATCACCATCCCGTTCGTCATCCGGACCACGCTGATGAGCCTGGCCACTACCGACACGTCCTGTGAGGCGGCCGCCCGCATCCTCGGCGCCGACTCCTGGACCGTGTTCCGCCGCGTGACCCTGCCCATCATCCAGCCAGGGGTCATCGCCGGCGGCGTCATCGCCTTCATCGTCTCCTTCGACGAAGCCGTCATCTCACTGTTCGTGGCCGAATCAGGCCTGCCAACCCTTCCCGTACAGGTACTTCGGTATGTGGAGAATTCGGCAGACGCCGCCGTCGCAGCCCTGTCCGTGTTCCTCATCCTGATCTCCTTGGCCGTTGTTGTAGTCGTCGAACGGGTCATGGGCCTCCGGAAAGCCCTACGCTGACCCGGATCCGCCTGTCACCCAGGCCCGAGGTCATAACTGAGAGCTATTGGGGGACACCGATTACGTCTTTGTGTGGGACAAGTCTCGATGGAAGACTTTTCATGGGTCATTGAGGCCACATCTCACATTTCATTTAAAGTCAGCAAGCCTGCCTGCACCCCTGTGCCGGCGAATCTGCTCCTTTCCTCAAATAACCAACCAACACGACACAGGAAGGCGAATCATGGGTCCCACGGTAGATCTCGTTGCAGATCTAGGCGAAGGCTTCGGTGCCTACACTCTTGGAGACGATAATGCGCTGCTGGACATCGTTTCCAGTGCCAACATCGCCTGCGGATTCCATGCTGGGGACCCGGATATCATGAACCGGACCGTTGCTGAGTGCGTGCGACGCGGAGTGAGCGTCGGAGCCCACCCCAGCTTCCCCGACCTTCGTGGTTTTGGACGACGGGCCATGGACCTGACAGCAGATGAAGTACGCAACGACGTTCTTTACCAGCTGGGCGCTTTGACCGCCTTCGCTTCATACCACGGGACGCGTATCTCCCATGTGGCACCCCACGGGCGCCTGGGGAACCTGGTCGCGACCAGGCCGGATTATGCTGCAGCCGTTGCAGATGCCGTTTCGCGAGCGCAGGAGGACCTCATAGTCCTCGCCCAAGACGGAGAACTCGCCACCGCCGCCCGGGAGCGCAATCTCGCCGTGGGCATCGTGGGCATCGCCGACCGTGCATACATGGAAGACGGCACCTTGGTACCGCGCAATCAGGCGGGTGCCGTCATCCATGACCCAAGGACAATCACCGACCGCACCATCAGGATGGTGTGCGAGGGCGTCATCGAATCTGTGGCCGGTACTGACATTCCCATCGTTGCCGACACGGTCCTACTTCATGGCGACAATCCCGGTGCTGTTGAGCTTGCACGCCTCATTCGTGCTGAGCTTACGGCCTCAGGGGTGACCATAGCGCCCCTGGCGCAGGTCCTGGCGGCAAAGGAAACGGCAGCCTGAGATGATTGAAGACTCCACACCAGTAGAAATCCATGAATCCGGTGACGCGGCCCTTCGTGTTGTGGCCGTTTCGGCCGACAGGGACCGGAACTGGAACACTGTCCATGCCCTTGCCGGCTGGCTTGAAACCGCTGGCGCTGACGGCATCCATGGAGCTGTGCCGACCTACGACTCCGTGCTCGTAGAGTTCGACCCCTACCTCACCTCTGCCCGCCAGATTCGTGCGTTTGTCCTTCTAGGGATGCGCCAGCTGGACTTTGTGGGTGCCCCAATGAGGGAACCTCAGGAGTTCAGTGTTCCAGTGGTCTATGGCGGAGAGTATGGTCCGGATCTTGAAATGGTGGCAGACCACGAGGGACTATCCGTCACTGACGTTATCGAGCTGCACACGTCGAAGAGGTACATCATTCGCTGTCTGGGCGCCCCGGCTGGCTCACCGATGATGGACGGTCCGGATTTTCCCGTGCCGGTACCCCGCCTGAAGGATCCGAGACTTTCAGTTCCCGCCGGCGCCGTTTCTGTGGCAGGCAGGCAGGCGGTCATCGCACCAGCGGTTGCCCCCGGAGGCTGGTGCGTGATCGGCCAAACACCGCTGAGCGTGTTGAATGTTGAAAATCATCCGCTCGTTCCGTACCTGCCGGGAGATGTAATCCGATTCCACGAAATTACAGCCAGCGAGTTTGCCCGGTTGGCCGGCAAAGAACTGGAGGCGTCCCGATGACCGGAACTTTAACGGTCCAACTTGCCGGTCATTCGGTGGTCACTGACCTGGGCCGATTCTCAGGACCTAAGTACGGGCTTCCGGTTAACGGCGCCCTTGACCAGTTCTCGGCTCGGGCTGCCAATATTTTGGCCGGCAACACCGATAACGAACCGCTGATTGAGGTGACGGCGCTGGATTTCCGAATGCGGGCAAGCACTGACCTTCTGATCGCGGTCACTGGTGCACCCCTCACGCTTACCGTCGGCGGCCGTGAATACCCCCAGTGGCAACCCGTCTCCGTCCGGGCGGGGGAGATTGTTGCGCTTCAAGGGATCAACGCGGGACTGCGGGCTTACATATCCGTGCACGGGTCCTTCGAAGTTCCCGTCCTGATGGGCAGCTGCGCACCCGATACCGTAGTGGGTTTTGGGCTGCGACTCTCCGAAGGGATTGTGCTCAAGACGCTCAAGAGCGTCAAGCCGGTACGCCAGCCATATTATGATTTGCCGCTGTTCCGGTTCGATCTTGACCTGCCCCGTTTCAGCGCAAACCCGGTCATTGAGGTCACCGACGGCCCCGATATCGAGGAGTTCGGTGAATCAGCCGGTTTGTTGTTCACCGGAACCTATACGGTCAGCGGACGCAGCAACCACATTGGGCTTCGGCTTGGCGGGGAACTGCCCGAACGGCAGGCCACTGGGGAAGTCCTTTCCCGCGGAGTTCCGGTGGGCGCCGTCGAAGTGCCTTCACGTGAGGAACTCCTGGTCCTGCACCGGGGACGAGGGGTGACAGCGGGTTACCCGGTTCTCGCCGTGGTCACGAGCACTTCGCTGGACGTCCTTGCACAGCTGAGGCCCGGTGACAGGATCTGGTTCCGCAAGACGACAGTGGCCGAAGCCACGGCCCAATATCGCGCTGCTATTCGTCAGCTCGAAACCTTGCGAACGACGGTAAACACAGTTTTCGCCCTCTTGGGCATAGGTTCCCCCGGAACGTGGCAGAACCTCGTGCCAGCTGCAGGCACCTGACGAGCAACACTTTCGCATTTGGTACAAAGAAGTAAGGAACTACTGATGTCAACATCAACACGGGTGGTCGGAGCGCACAGTGACCGCCTAGATCCCAAGCAAACCCGAAAAGTCGTAACAGCCGGGTGTGTGGGAATTTTCGTGGAGCTCTACGACAACGGGATATTCGCCTTCATGGCAGGAACGCTCGCCTTGGTCTTCCTGGCGCCGGGCAACCCGGACAACGCCCTGCTGTTTGTATTCGCCGGTTACGCCGTTTCCTTCTTCGTCCGGCCCCTTGGGGCAGTTGTCTGCGGGTACCTTGGTGACATCATTGGGCGGCAGAAACTCTTGGTTTTCGTCATCCTGCTCATCAGCGTCGCCACGGCAGGTATCGGCTTGCTGCCTGGCTACGCCGCCATCGGCATCGCTGCGCCCATTCTGCTAGTGCTGCTCCGGATGCTTCAGGGCTTCTCCGTCGGTGGCGAAGCTGCCGGCGCCATGACCTTCCTGGCAGAACATGCCCCCGAGGGCAAGCGCGGTGTTATTACCTCCTACGCTCAAATAGCCTCTTTCGCGGCCCTGCTTACCGGCACGCTCGTTGCTTACTCCATGTCCCCGTGGCTTACCCAGGAAGCAATCGACGGCGGCGGCTTCGGCGCGTTTGCTTGGCGTATCCCGTTCCTGGTTGCCATCCCCATGGGAATTATCGGCTGGTACATCCGCAAGGCCATCAGCGACACCCCGAACTTCGAGAAGCTGAAGGAAGAAGGCGGGCTGTCCAAGAACCCGCTCAAGGAAGCCTTCGCCTCCGCCGAACACCGCCGCGCCATGCTGCTGGCCCTCTTCATCCCGCTGATGAACGGCTCCGGCTACTATGTCCTGTTCTCCTACATGCCCACGTTCCTAAAGGGCAAGCAGCTCAACTTCACTATCGGTGAAGCCCTGTTGGTTACCGCCTGCAGCCTGGTGGTCATCTGCATAGCCATCCCGTTCATGGGGGCGCTCTCGGACCGTATCGGGCGTAAGAAGGTCATTGCCGGTTCCGCCATCGCCATGGCAGTTCTGGGAATTCCGTCCTACGCGCTCATCGCCACCGGTGAAATGGCGTTCGCCATCCTGGGCGCCAGCATCATGGCAGTGGTCTTCGCCGGCCACACCGCGGTGATCCACATCCTGATCGTCGAACTTTTCCCCACCCGTGTGCGGTATTCAGCCTACGGTCTGGGCTACAACATCTCGTCGGCACTTTTCGGCGGCACCGCGCCGCTGCTAATGACCTGGCTGATCTCCTCCACCGGCAACATCTACATGCCTGCTTTCTACGCAGTGATCACCGCGCTGGGCACGCTTGCCGCCGTCAGCACCGTCAAGGACCGGGCGCACCAGCCGCTCCGCGACGCTTAACAACTTGCCGGCTACTGCCGGGTGAGCCACTACCACTCAACTCTCAACTTCGAATTCAACCCAGCTATTGGAGACTTCCATGTCCTTTTCAGAATATTCAACCGCCTTGGTAACCGGTGCCTCAACAGGAATGGGCGCCGCGATTGTGGAGCTGCTGACCAAGAGGGGCTTGACGGTCCACGCGGTTGCACGTAATGAAGAGCGGCTGAAGGAGCTCGCGGACAACACCGGAGCCATCCCGCACGCCATTGACCTGACCGACACCGCCGCACTAACAGCAGCAGTTTCCGGCCTTGAAGTGGATGTTTTGGTCAACTGTGCAGGCGTCTCGCGCCCCGGCAACATCCTGGATTCCAGCGAAAGCGACATCGACGAACTGGTCGACGTAAACCTCCGCGCTCTGCTGCAACTCACCCGTCTCGTGCTTCCGGGCATGGTGGAACGGGACAACGGCCACATAGTGAACATCAGCTCTATTGCAGGCGTTTACAACTTCTACGGCCACACGGTGTACCACGCGACCAAGGCTGCGGTGCACCAGATTTCCCGTCAGCTCCGCAACGATACCGTGGGCAAGCGCATCCGCGTCACTGAGATTTGCCCCGGACGCGTTGAGACCGAAATTTTTGGTCGGAACATGGGCGGTACCCCGGAAGCCATGGAGGAGGCGTGGAAGACCTACTACGAGGGCTACGAATCGCTTACCACTGATGACATCGTCAACGCCTTGGACTACGCCGTCGAAACACCACGCCACGTGAACGTTGGCATGCTCGAACTGATGCCCACGTTCCAGGTGCCCGGCGGTCTGACCTTTGACCGCCGCGTAGAGACCGTCTGATTCCGCGGCCGCCAGTTCCCCTCTCCAATAACAACCGATAGGCCCTTCCGATGCAGTTAGTGCAAACCGTCAGTTTCCCCGATGCCCAGCTTTTGGCAGACCTGTCCCCGCTTCCTTCTGGGCTCCGGGGAGTGGTGTGGGACATGAAGGACAAGCCGGACTCGGCGCTGGGCAAGATCGATGGCGTGATCCTGCCGTACATTGACGCGTCGGCGGTGCTGGGCTCCCTCGGGTACGTCCCAAACCTCAAATTCGTACAGACGCAGTCAACGGGTTACGACGGGGTTCCGGAGGCAGCCGGTCCGGCTGCGGCAGTTGCTACTGCCTCGGGCGTCCACGCTGCTGCCACTGCCGAGCTCGCGGTGGGACTCATGCTGGCCAAGTTGCGGGGGATTGACCAGGCCGTTCGAGACCAGCAGATTGAGAGCTGGAAGCCCCAGCGCCGTCAGTCCCTGGCCGACCGGCGAATCCTGCTGCTGGGCATTGGCGGCATTGGGAAAGAACTGGCCCGTCGTTTGGAGCCGTTCGAAGTGACGGTTACCAGGGTAGGAAGCTCCGCCCGGACCGACTCGGACGGCCAGGTTCACTCCTCTGAAAATCTTGTTGCCTTGGCCGCGGACCACGACATCCTGGTGTCCGTCCTGCCGCTGAACGACAAGACCCATCATCTGGTGGATGAGAAGGTCCTTTCCGCGTTGCCGGATGGTGCCCTGGTGGTCAACGTCGGCCGCGGAGCTGTGATTAGCACCGATGCCCTCACCCGGGAAGTAATGTCCGGCCGCCTAAACTGCGCGGTGGATGTCATCGATCCCGAACCGCTGCCGACAGGCCACCCACTGTGGTCGGCGGAGAACGCCCTTATCACACCGCACGTGGGCGGCAACGCTTCAGCCTTTGAGCCGCGGATCCTCAAGCTCCTCCGGCGCCAGCTAGAAGCCCTTGCTGCCGGGCAAACCCCGGCGAACCTCGTCCGGCAGGGGGCGTTCTCATGAGCGGACTGTTCGACCTTACCGGGCGCGTTGCCCTTGTCACCGGCTCCAGCCGCGGTATCGGTTCTGCCTTGGCAAGGGCACTGGCGGACGCTGGAGCCACTGTTGTGCTCAACGGCGTCAACGCTGAGCGGCTCAAGGCAGCTGAAACGGCGCTGGCCGCGGATTTTCCACCCGGCCGGATCGCCAGCTGTGGCTTCGACGTCACCGACGCCGAAGCCACCGCGCGGGGCGTCACCTGGATCGAAGAAAACGTGGGTCCGCTGGACATCCTGGTCAACAACGCCGGGATCCAGCACCGGGTGCCCATGCTGGACCTGGACGTTGCCGACTGGGAACGGGTCATTACCACCGACCTCACCAGCGCGTTCCTGGTGGGCCGGGAAGCAGCCCGGCACATGATTCCCCGCGGGCGCGGCAAGATCATCAACATCTGTTCGGTCCAAACCGACCTGGCCCGTCCCACCATTGCACCCTACATCGCGGCCAAGGGCGGCCTCCGGAACCTCACCCGCGCGATGACGGCGGAGTGGGCCTCATCCGGATTGCAGATTAATGGCATCGCGCCGGGCTACATCCACACCGAGATGACCCAGAACCTGGTGGATGACGAGCAGTTCAACTCCTGGATTCTAGGCCGGACCCCAGCCCACCGGTGGGGCACCGTGCAGGACCTGGCGGGACCGGCCGTTTGGCTTGCATCCAGCGGATCGGATTTCGTCAACGGCCAGACCATTTTTATCGACGGCGGAATGACGGTGGTGGTGTAATGCTGACATCGCGAGAACTTCCGCAGTCCGGGCCTGCCGTTGTCGCCCACGGCGCCGGTGACCTGAGAATCGATACGGTTCTCTTGGGTACCCCTGAGCAGGACGAAGCCGTCATCGAAGTTGCGTTCGGCGGCATCTGCGGTTCAGATTTGCATTACTGGATGCACGGGGCCGCGGGCGAGTCGATCCTGAAAGCACCCCTTGTTCTCGGGCACGAGATATCGGGGGTTGTTGTCCGGGCAGCAGCGGACGGCACCGGCCCAGCTGCTGGAACCCCGGTCACAGTTCATCCCGCTACCCCGGCTCCAGGAAAGGAACGGTATCCATCTGACCGGCCCAATCTTTCACCCGGGTGCACTTATCTTGGCAGCGCCGCACGGTATCCACACAAGGACGGTGCCTTCAGCCGCTATGTCAAACTGCCGACCCGGATGCTGCGCGTCCTTCCGGAGAATGTGGATCTTCGGACCGCTGCCTTGATCGAACCTGCCAGCGTTGCCTGGCACGCCATTTCCCGCGCGGGCGACGTAGAAGGTAAGACGGCGCTGGTCATCGGCTGCGGTCCCATCGGTGCCATGGTCGTAGCTGTACTTAAACGTGCCGGCGCAACCAGAATTGTCGCTGTCGATGTGCATTCCAAGCCACTGGAGATTGCCAGCGCCCTTGGAGCCGATGAAGTTCTCGCCGCTGCCGATGTCAACGCTATCGCGGCGGTGGAGGCAGACGTCGTCATCGAATCCTCCGGCAACCACCATGGACTGACTTCGGCTATCCGGGGTGCAGCCAGGGGCGGAACAGTGGTCATGGTCGGTCTTCTGCCCACCGGGGCGCAGCCAGTTCTCATTTCCTTGGCGATCACCAGGGAGCTGCAGCTTGTAGGATCTTTCCGCTTCAACGACGAGATCGATGAAGTCATCGCTGCCTTGGCCGATGGCACACTGCAACTGGACCCGGTAATCACCCACCAGTACCCCCTGGAGAAGGCACTTGAAGCCTTCGAAGTAGCCCGCAACTCGGCTGAATCCGGAAAGGTTCTCCTGGATTTCTCAGCCAGCACCGACAACTAGAGTTTTCGACGCAAAGATCATGACATGAACTGGGCACTCAGCACCTACGACCGGAAGATATGGAACGTTGCTGACTACAGCAAACGGGACAGAATCTGGCGGCGGGACAGGCGAGGACACCTGGTCTGCCCAGCCTGCCAGGGTCCTGCCCATTTCAGGGCCCGGTCGGGTAACCGTAAACCAGTCTTAGCAGTCAGCCATAAAAGGAACTGCCCCGTGGTCACGGTAACAAGCAGTCCATTCCGCGATCTCCAAAAGACGACGCACCTGCTTATGACTGATCAAGCCGGCACCGACCATAGAACAGGAAAGACATGGACAGGCAAATCCCACCTCTCGTAGTAATGGGCGTCTCGGGGTGCGGCAAATCGACGATCGGCACACTCCTCGGAGCACGACTCGGCATCCCCTTCGCGGACGGCGACGATTACCACTCATCAGCGAACAAAACGAAAATGGGCAGGGGAGTACCGCTTACTGACGAGGATCGGTGGCCGTGGCTCGCAGAGATCGGGCACGCTCTGGCAAACACCGCAGGCAGCAGAACCGGCGTTATCGCCTGTTCAGCACTGAAGCGCAGATACCGTAACTTCCTGCGGACATATGCACCGGAGGTCGTCTTCATCCACTTGGTGGGCGGAACGGGAACCATCACCGAACGGATCAACGGGCGGGTTCACGAGTACATGCCGAGTACTCTGCTGGAGTCCCAACTGGCTACCCTCGAAGCCCCGGACACCGACGAAGCCCACATCACCGTGGATATCAACAACAGCCCGGACGCCATTGTGGACCAGATCCTTGCTCAACTCGAGGGCAAGTTCCGCTAGCGGGATGGTTTCCATGACTGGCAGTGGTGAAGGAGGGATCCGCAGAATATCCCTGCCACCTACCCAGGAGGATCTCATTACAGAGCTCACTCATGGCTTTATTGGTGGACTAGCAGCGCTGGGTGCTGAACATGTCAGCCCCCGACCAGCCGCCTTTGAAAGCTCATTTTCCCGCGCGTGGGCTCACTGGCCTCCGACCGCGCGCACCCCGCTGTCCTCTTTCACCGCCGGTCGCTACGGCTCCAAGGTGATCCTGTACCGCTTACGCGAGGAAGCTTTCGAGGACATGCTCTCCTCCATAGGAGTGGACTTAGAGCACTTTTTCGGCATTTGGGCCCCGCACGCAGCGCCTGAAGAATGGCGCGAGCTCGCCCGCGCATACCTAGCGTACGTGGGGCAACGAACTTCTGCCGTGGGCCCCCAGTCAGTGCCGACACACCAACATGATGAGGGAGAACGGAGACCGACCGGTGTTGAAGTACCCCTGATTGGCAGGAACGGCAACAGGGTGCCGGGCGGGCTGGTGCGCCGCCGCACCACTGCGCTCATGTGGAGCGGAAGGTCACAAGGGCCCAGCTCCAAACATGCAACCGCTTTTTCCGATGACAACGTGTGAGGCAGCAATGGCTAGATATATAAAGGATCCGGAACCCTCCGCTCGCCGCGCAACAATTGCATCGGGCTACCGGTACCGAGGAGCGCGGAAAATAGAGTCGCCAGCGCAGAAGGCTGAGAAATTCCGCGAACTTCTGAAAGAAAATCGCCAGTTGCTTTCATTCAAGTCCAGCAACCTTCGTAGCATCTCATCCCGAATGAACGAGCATATCGCCCAGGCATACGTGGACGGCGTCAAAATTACTGTGCTGGCAGAGGCTGCACAGCTGACACGAGTAGACGTCCGCAGGATAGCCCTGTCGTTTGAGGAACTCTACCCCTCGGAAACACGACCAAAGGATCATCTGGCAAGCATCGCAGCTCTCAGGGACGAGTTGAGCGCTCTCGAAGCCGACAGAATTGCAGTTGAAGAGAAGCGGCTAAAGGTCATAGCCCAGGTTCGGCGTAAGGGCCTGTTGGACGATTACGAACTGGCGTCCCTGACTGGCCTTAATCCGGCTTACGTAGGGAAAATGACATGGGGAGTCAGCCCTCAGGAAGCTACACGACCCTTTACTCGGGGGCTGGGCAAAGCATCTGCTTAGGGCAAATTGTCCGGCCCTGCAAAAGTGTGGCCGAAAGCATGTGCGTGGTGCAGACCGTTCGAACGTTGACCTTGGAAAGAGCACAATTCCTTCGCGGGGGCAGCAACACCCGCATGGGCCTGATAGCGCAGCGGAATTCTCTCTACGCTCTTCAAGCCTCCGAACAAGCGCCTCCTTTTGCCTTTCTCCCAGCGGAAGGAACAGGCACAGGGCCTGCCGAGAAGAGTGCATCGGAAAGCGAGATAAGGGCATCTTGATGCCGTATGGTGACGCCCCTCACGAGGGCAACATTGGCAGGTAGATTCGATACCGAGCCCAGATGAACACCATTGAGGAGCCAGAGTTCGTCGAATTCAGCTCACGCACATTTCTTTTCACTCTCGCCACCACCTGTGTTGATCAAGTCCCTTAAACGGCGACATCAGACTGTCAATGGCCATTAGTTTCTGCCCACGGGCGGCCAGTTGATGTGCCCGCTGGTGGCCAGTAAAACTGCCCGGTGATGGCCAATAGATCTGCCCACTTGGATTCGGCGGGATTGGCCATCGTCGGGTTTGTTAGTTCAGTTGGGTGACTCCTTTTCCGGCGAGGGCCTG
>NZ_JBNHFD010000016.1:0-59323 GCF_059089865.1 Arthrobacter sp. Y3221157 | reverse complement strand
AATGCCGGCGGCAACCGGGCCCGCAGCGGCAGCATCGCACGGTACCCGGCCGGGCGTGGTCTTCCCGGCGGCGGCCAGCCGGGGACTGCCCGGCCCGGCCGCAACGCCAGGGCACATCCGCACGGCGGAACAAGTGCCGGGACACTGGCCCTCCTCGCTGCTTTCGTTATCTTCGCGGTGTACGTCCTGCCGTACTGGACCCGCTAGGTCGGTTGCCCTTCCCGCCCTCCGCCGCGGCGGGGAGCAGCCGGTGGCGGCCGGCGTCCCGGATGGTCCCGGTGATCCGGTGCAACCTCGCCGAATCGAGCGTCCAGGACTGCCAGTAGAGGGGTACGTCCTCGTGGGCGTCCTCTTCAAGCAGGACAAGTGACCCCTCGGCCAGCTCATTGCCGAGCTGCAGTTCGGGAATCATGCCCCAGCCCAGCCCGGCCTTAATGGCTGCGAGAAAGCCCTCGGACGAAGGGACGGTGTGCGCCGGCGGCGGGTGTTCCACGCCCTTGGCCGCCAGCAGCTGGCGCTGGAGGTTGTCCTTGGCATTGAACTTCAGCACCGGAATGTCCGCCCAGTCCACACCGTTGGAGCCGGCTAGCTGTTGGTGCAGTCCGGCGGCGGCCACGGGGATGTACCGCATGTGGCCCAGCAGCTCCACCCGGCAGCCGTTAACCGGGACGGGATCGGAGGTTACGGCGCCCATGACATCACCCTGGCGCAGGAGCTGGCTGCTGAACCCCTGGTCTTCGACGTGCAGGTCGAGCGTGGTGTCCTGCCAGCCAGCGGCCTCGTGCAGGACCGGAACGAACCAGGTGGCCAGCGAGTCCGCGTTGACGGCGACCGGCAGCTGCGCCCGGGAAGCAACGCCGTTGCCGAGGGCTGCCGAAGCCTCTGCTTCCAGGACCTGCACCTGGCGCGCCATCCGGAGCAGCACCATCCCAGCGTCGGTGGCAGTGCAGGGCACCCGGCGGCGCACCAGCACCCGGCCTGTCGAGGCCTCCAGCGCTTTGATGCGCTGGCTGACGGCCGACGGGGTCAGCCGCAGGAGGTCTGCCGCAGCTTCGAAGGTGCCTTCGTCGATGACAGCGGTGAGGGCCCGCAGGTGTTCGAAGTTCATGAAGGAATTCTAATGGTCCTTAAAAATCTATTGTTTGTCTTCATCTTGCAATGTCCGTACCGTCGAAGACATGTGGACCACAGGAATCAGCGGAATGCTGACCGGCTTGGCGCTGATCGTAGCGATCGGCGCCCAGAACGCCTTCGTCCTGCGCCAGGGCATCCGCCGGGAACACATCGGCGCCGTGGTGGCCGTGTGCATGGCGGGCGACGCCGCCCTCATCCTTGGCGGCACTGCCGGGATCGGCGCCCTGGTCACGCGGTTCCCCGAAGCGCTGGAGGTGCTGCGCTGGGGCGGTGCCGCGTACTTGGTGTGGTTCGCGTTCCACTCCTTTGCCGCTGCACTGAAGCCCTCCGGCCTCCACGAGGAGCCGCCACGGTCAAAGGGATCCGTGGTGGCCACAGCGGTGGCGCTGACCTTCCTGAACCCTCACGTGTACCTCGACACCGTGGTGCTGGTGGGCAGCCTCGCCAACCAGCAGGGACCGGACCTGCGGTGGGTCTATGCCGGCGGGGCAGTAGCGGGCAGTGTCCTGTGGTTCTCGGCGCTGGGCTACGGCGCCCGGGCGCTCGCGGGTGTCCTGGGCAGCCCCCGGACTTGGCGGGCGGTGGACGTGGTGATCGGTATCGTCATGCTTGCCCTGGCGGTGAAACTCGTCCTGCAGTGACCGTTCCGGGAAGCCGGGCAGGCGATAGGCTGGAACCAAAATCCCAGGGGGAAAACCATGACTGACCAGCCTTCCCAGCGCCCCGATTCCCGGTGGCCCCACTCCTCGCGGAACCCGGCCTCCCAGCCCGGCGTGCCGCCGTCGGACGCGGAAACCCCATCCGGCTACGAGCCGCCCCGCTTCGTGCCGCCTTACGGCTCCGACGCGCCGTCCCAGCCGGCCTACGGCCAGGGGCCGTACGCCCAGGGCAACCAGTACGGCGGACAATACAGCGGAAGCCAGTACGGCGGGGGCCAGTATGCGCCGGGAGCTGCACCTTACTCCCAGCCGGCTACCTCCTACGGGCAGCCTTCCTATTACGGCGTGCCCGCCGAGCCCAAGACGCTGAGCATCGCCAGCATGGTGTGCGGCATCGCGTCCGTGATCATGGGGTGGCTGCTGCTCCCGCAGATTGCGGCGATCGTGACCGGGCACATGGCGCTCAAGCGCGAGCCGTCCGGCAGGGGCATGTCCATCACGGGGCTGGTCCTGGGCTACCTGTGCCTGCTTGGCTACGGTGCGTTCTGGCTGCTGCTCATCATCGGGCTTGCCTACGCCGGCTCCAGTGGATCATATACCTACTAAATCCCGGGCTTACTGAAGGTTGACTGCGCCGTCTACCTTCGCTGGGCGGTCCTGGCGCGGCGGGCGTTGGCGCGGAGCTGGAGGATGCGGGCGCCGCCGGCAGCGGCCACCAGGACCCCGCCGGTAACGCTGGCGATAAACAATGCCATGCCCAGCGGGAGGGCACCTTCGAGGCCAAGGAACCGGACCAGCACCAGGTCCTGGTTCTGGAGGATGAAGATGATGAGCAGGATTAGCAGGACCAGCGCCGCCACCACGGCCGCCCAAACGACGCCGGCGCGCGTCACCCGCGGTTCTGCCGCCGCGGGCTGCGAGGGTGCAGGGCCAGAGGGCGCAGGACTGGTGGGCGCAGGACCTGCCTGCCCCTGGTTTGGCGCTGCGGTTCCGCCGGCGCGTTCGGCCTGGTAATTCCCATCGGGCCCCGGCTCGGGCTGGTCTCCGGTCCCCGGTGTGTACTGTCCAGCACTCATTACCGTCCCCTTCCTTAATCATAAGCATGCTTATTATGCCACCTTAGCCGGAGGGTTTCGGCCGGCACAACACCGCTACGTGCCGGCGATGCGCTCAGCGTGCTCGCGTTCCGCCGCCGTCAGTTCGCCTGGTCCAGCTCCCACCAGGGTCCACCGGGAGAGTCTTCCGTCCCGGCCGGCCATGGATCCGCGGGTGAGTGCCGCGTCAATCCGACGGCGGACTTCGCCTTCCTGGCCAGTGTCCGCTGCGAAGATGGTCCGCAGCATCAACCTGTCAGCGTCCCGCTCGGCTGACGTGTGGTGGGCTGCGAGCGGGCAGGGTGGAGGGTGCTCCCAGCTTCCGCACAAAGCCTCGGTGACTGCTGCCCCCGGCGCCGCGGGATCCTCGTGGGGGTCCATTCGGAGGGCTGCCACGTGCACGAACTGTCCCTGCATGCGTCCATTCTCCTGTGTACCGGCCAGTCTCTTGCGCGCGTGCCGGCTAAGGGAGCGCCTTCCACGACAGAAGGGCCTCCGGCGGAGGCCCCTCTGTGGTCAGCGGCGCATCACACCCGTTCCCTGCTCCGTTCAGCGGAGGGGGTGCGGGGAGTCGGCGTCCTGCGCCAGTTCGGGAAAGCCCAGAACGTGTAGTCCTGCGCCTTGATCCGCGGCTCCGGGGTTTCCGCCGGAGTGTCCTGCTTGGCTTCAGGCTGGCGGTTGGTTTCCTTCTTGTGTTCCCACCCGAAGTCCTTGTTGTATCCGTAGCACATCACAGACCTCCTTATAGTGACTGCCCTTTAATCGTCCTCCTGATAGGCGGGGGAGTCGATACGCTGCCGGGAACATTCGCCGTCCATAAAACGCGGACTGTCAGGAGGAAGCGCCGGCCGCCGACTCGGCCTCCTGCGGGCCGTGGAATTCGCACGCCCCCTGATGGCCGAGCGGCAAGAGGCAGGTCCTGCCGGTCGGAAGGTGCACCAGGGCGCAGCGTCCCGTCATGGCAAGGTCAACAACCCGCCGGCTAGAAGCCCAGCTGGCGCGCCACCTGCAGGAGCAGCAGCTCGGAACCCTGAGGGCCCACCAGCTGGATCCCCATTGGAAGGCCCTGGCCGGGGGCCGCGCCCGTCCAATGCACCGGGACGGTAATGGCCGGCAGTCCGCACACATTGACCATTGACGACCAGGGTGCGAATTCACACTGGCGCCGGTAGTCGCCGTCGGCGTCCCCCGGCCACTGGGCGGCAGGCCAGCGGTCGCCGCCATGTGCCGTCCCGGTGAACCAGCCCACGGGACGCGGGGTCTGGGCCAACGCCGGCATCAGCATCAGGTCCCACTGCGCGTACTGCGTCACCGTGTCCTGCTGGAACTTCCGCAGGAACGCGAGTGCTTCGGCAAGCTTGGCTGGGCTGCGCTGCTGGGCCCGGCGGCGGAAGGTGTGTGTCAGCGGGGCCAGCAGGGCTTCGCGCTGCGGGCTGATCCGGGCCGTGCCCACTCCTGCGGTCCAGGCGGTGGTGAAGGCCTCCGGGTAGCGGTTGTCATATCGGACGGCGGCTTCGGCAACAACATGTCCGGCGTGGGCCAGGAGCTTTTCCCCGGCCTCAAGCGCGTCCAATGCTTCCCGCTCCGGCGTGAACGGGTACGTGCCGGACCAGGGGCTGTCCAAGGTGACGCCGATCCGCAGCCGTGGCGGCTCCTGCCCGATCGCCTGCAGATACCCGCCGCCGGGCACCATGGCATCCAGCAACAGCGCTGCATCCGCGGCGCTTCTGGCGAGGGGCCCTGGCACCACCAGCCGCGCAGGATCACCCTGGCTTTCCCCGGCGGGCACCAGGCCCCTGCCGGGTTTCAGTCCCACCAGTCCACAGGCGGCCGCAGGAATGCGGACGGAACCGCCGCCGTCGGTCCCCGGAGCGAAGGGGAGCAGGCCTGCCGCCACGGCGGCGGCGCTGCCGCCCGAGGACCCGCCGGAGCTCCTGCTGGGAGCGTGGGGATTGCGCGACGGCGGCGCGATCCGGTTTTCGCTGTAGGCCGTCAGTCCGAACTCGGGAACCTGCGTCTTTCCCAGGCAGACCACGCCGGATTCCTTCATCAGCGCCACCAGGGGCGCGTCCGCCGGCGCGGGCTTGTGCTCCAGGGCGGCGCTTCCGTGGGTGGTGACGACGCCCGCAACATCGGTGAGGTCCTTGAAGGCCAGCGGCATGCCATGCAGGACGGGCAGTTCCTCCCCTCCCGCGCTGGAACGCCGGGCATCCGCGGCACGCGCTTCCGCCATTGCCTGCTCCGCCGTGACGGTGATGAAGGCACCCAGCAGGGGGTTGCGCTGTTCTATCCGTGCCAGGAAATGGGCGGCAACGTCCGCTGCCCGAACGTCTCCACTTCGCAGGCTGTGGCGCAGTTCGACGGCGGACAGTTCGTGGAGCTCAGCCACTGTGCCGGGGCCCGGTGCGCTGGTTGGTGGTGCTGGTCCCGAAGGTTGTGGAGCCGGCCGTAATGCTGGGCTGGTCTGCGGGCACGCGTCCTCCTTTCGATTCCCTAGAAGAGTAACTTGCCCGGTCCACCGGGCCCGGCGGCGGCCAAAGCACTAGGCTTTAAGCTGACTCCGATCCGCCACGACAGGACTTGCCATGAGTGATTTCGATACCGTTCCCGTCCACGACATCCCCGACGGCGCCGTGGTGCTGGATGTCCGGGAGGACTATGAATGGGTGGCTGGGCACGCCGAGGGGGCTGTCCACATCCCCATGGACCAGATCCCCGCCCGGCTCGACGAAATCGACCCGGACGAGGACCTCTACATCATCTGCCGCACAGGAGGCCGCTCGTTCCGCGTGGCCCAATGGCTCACAGGCCAGGGCTACACCGCCATCAACGTAGCCGGCGGCATGGACCAGTGGCTGGAGCTCGGAAAACCCCTGGTCTCGGACAACGGGCTCAAGCCGATCGTCCTCTGATGCCCGCATCAGCCGCCACCTACGCCTTCCTCGGTCCCGAGGGAACCTTCACCGAGGCCGCCCTGATGCAGGTTCCGGATGCCGCGGCGGCCACCCGGATCCCGGCGTCGAACGTTAACGCTGCGCTGGACCTGGTCCGCGAAGGATCCGCCGGCGCCGCCATGGTTCCCATCGAGAACTCGGTGGAAGGCGGCGTGACGGCCACCCTGGACGCCATCGCCGGCGGCACCGAACTGCGGATCATCAGGGAGGTCCTGGTGCCCATCAGCTTCGTCCTGGTGGCCCGGCCCGGTATCCGGCTGGAGGACGTGCGGCGTGTATCTACCCACGGACATGCGTGGGCACAGTGCCGGCTGTGGATGGACAGGCACCTTCCGGCAGCGGAATACGTGCCCGGATCCTCAACCGCTGCTGCAGCAATGGGCCTGCTGGCCGAGGACTGCCATTACGACGCCGCGATCTGCGCGCCACTCGTGGCCACGGAACAGCGGGGGCTGTCCGTGCTTGCCGAGAACATCGGGGACAACCCGGGGGCTGTGACCCGCTTCGTTCTGGTCAGCCGGCCCGGCCTGCTCCCGGACCGGACGGGTGCTGACAAAACCACTGTGGTTGTTCCCCTTCCCGAAGACCGCCCGGGTGCCCTGATGGAGATCCTGGATCAGTTCGCGAGCCGCGGCGTGAACCTCAGCAGGATTGAGTCCCGCCCCACCGGGCAGTACCTGGGGCACTACTTCTTCAGCATCGACGCCGACGGCCACGTTGGCGACGCCCGGGTTGCGGATGCCCTCGCCGGCCTGCACCGGATCAGCCCCAATACTCGGTTCCTCGGCTCCTATCCGCGTGCCGACGGGCAGGAAACCGCAGAGGAAGCCCACACCTCCGATGCCGCGTTCGCTGCGGCGCAGGCATGGGTGGGGTCCCTCCTTGAGCCGTTGTCAGAAGCGGCGGAAAACGCTTCCGCCGCTTCGCCCACAGCGTAGGCAATTGGCGTTCCGGGTACTTCCCGGGGCTGTGGACAGTGCGTATGCTTACTTGATCCACAGGGATGGCCCCTAATGAAGGGAGCGGGTCATGACTACCAGCAGCACCGAAAACGATGGCCAGGGAATGATCGTCAATCCCCGGCCCACCGCCGATAACCAGGACTGGGACGGTGACGATGCAGACCGTGCTGACCGCCTGCGCTTCGAAGAGGAACAGGCCATGATCCGCGAGCAGTCCGAAGCGCGTGCCGCAGCAAAGGCCGCCGCCGAAGCCGCGAAGGACTCAAGCGACTAGGGCTGAAGCCAGCCGTTTCCGCCGTCTGGACAATCCAACACAAAACTCATACGCCGCCCAGGCACCCGCCGGCCCTGCCGCCGTCGTCCTATATCTGGCCTTTGACCCTGATCAGCAGCGACCGTGGATCCACCTGCACGGTGAGCCGCGTGGCCTCACCCGACGTGTCGCCGTCGAGCTGGGTGGGCATGGGCTCGGGGCAATCGATGACCACCCGTCCGGAGCGGTAGACCGTCATGATAGGCAGCTTTCCGCTGTGCTTGAACATGATCTTCATATACATCAGCAGCCAGCCGAGGGCACTGCGCGGGCTCATCACCACCACGTCCAGCATGCCGTCGTCAATCATGGCCTGCGGGATGAAATCGATGCCGCCCGGCACCAGGCCGCAGTTGGCAAAGAGCACGCTGCGGATGTTCCGGACCTGTTCCGGGCCGCCGTCCAGCGAAATGGAAACCTTCTTCCGCCGGCCGGGAAGGTGCCGCATCCCGGCCTCGGTGTAGGCCAGCCAGCCCACGGCTTTTTTCAGCCCGTCATTCGTGTCGGCAAGGACCTCGGCGTCCATGCCGATGCCGGCGATGACCAGGAAGACGTGCTCCGAGGAGTGCCCGGTGCGGGAATTAACGATTCCCATCCGGGCCGTGTCGATGAAGCGTTGCCGGCCGAAAAGCGCAGTCTGGACGTTGCCCTGCACATCATTGATGTCCAGCTCCACGTTGCGTGCCAGCAGGTTTCCCGTTCCCAGCGGAACGATGCCCATCGCCACGCCGGTATGCGCCAAGGACTCGGCCACCACCCGGACCGTGCCGTCCCCACCGCCCACCAGGACGACGTCGGGCTTGGCTGCCAGGGCGGCCCGCGCCTGGGAATAGCCGGGATCGTCCACGGTGGTCTCGAAAATGGCGGGCTCCTCCCAGCCCGCGCTGAGGCAGGCGCGCCGGATGGCGTAGATCGCCTCGTCGGCCCGCGTCTTGATGGGGTTCAGGATCACGGCAACCCGCTGCTGGGTGAGCCCGGATTCGTGCGCGTCTTCGCCCACCACGCTGCGCACGTGGAGGGCCTTGAGCTTGCGCACGCCCCACCAGCTGGAGATGGCGAAGGCAAGCGCCACCCCGATCAGCAGGTAGAGAATCCAGTCGCTCATGGTGGTTCAACAGTAGCCCGGCGGAAGGTGGCCCGGTCCGGCGCGCTCCGTAACCGCCCGACGTCGTGCATTCTTTTGGATACCCTTGGATGGTGATCGACGTAAAAGACCTCAGCGAAAACCCGGACAAGTTCCGTGCCAGCCAGCGCGCCCGCGGCGCGGACGAATCAGTGGTGGACGCGATCATCGCCGCGGATTCCGCCCGCCGGGCAGCGCTGATCCGCTTCGAAAACCTGCGGGCCGAGCAGAACGCCTTCGGCAAGAAGGTGGCCCAGGCCAAGGGCGAGGAGAAGCAGGCCCTGCTGGCCGAGGTCAAGGAACTCGCTAATTCGGTCAAGGCGGCCTCTGCCGAAGCCGATGCCGCGCAGACCAAGCACGAGGAACTCCTGCGCACCATCCCAAACCTCATCGAGGACGGCGTTCCCGAGGGCGGCGAGGACGACTACGTAGTGGTCAAGACCGTTGGCACGCCGCGCGAATTCCCCGACTTTGAGCCGCGCGACCACCTGGAGATCGGCGAGCTGATCGGTGCCATCGACATGGAGCGCGGCGCCAAGGTGTCCGGCGCACGCTTCTACTTCCTCCGCGGCGTGGGCGCCCGGCTGGAGATGGCGCTGCTGCAGATGGCCATGGACCAGGCCATCGAGAACGGCTTCATTCCGATGATCACCCCCACCCTGGTGCGCCCCGAAACCATGCAGGGTACCGGCTTCGATGTGAAGCACGACGCCGAGATCTACCGCCTCGCCGAAGACGACCTTTACCTGGTGGGCACCTCGGAGGTTTCCCTGGCCGGCTACCATGCCGACGAGATCCTGGACTTCTCGGCGGGCCCAATCCGTTACGCCGGTCAGAGTTCCTGCTACCGGCGCGAGGCGGGGTCCCACGGCAAGGACACCCGCGGCATCATCCGCGTGCACCAGTTCAACAAAGTGGAGATGTTCATTTACACCACGGTTGAGGAAGCCGCCGCCGAACACCAGCGGCTGCTGGCATGGGAAGAGGAAATGCTGGCCAAGTGCGAGCTGCCGTACCGGGTCATTGACACCGCCGCCGGCGACCTTGGCACCTCCGCCGCCCGCAAGTTCGACTGCGAAGCCTGGGTCCCCACCCAGGGCGCCTACCGCGAGCTGACCTCCACCTCCAACTGCACCACGTTCCAGGCGCGCCGCCTGAACATCCGCGAGCGGGCGGTGAACCCGGATGGTGTGGCCAAGGGCACCCGGGCTGTGGCCACGCTCAACGGCACCCTCGCCACCACCCGCTGGATTGTGGCGCTGCTGGAGCACCACCAGAACGCGGACGGCTCCGTGAACGTCCCCAAGGCAATGCAGAAGTACCTGGGCGGCCTCGAGGTGCTGCCGGTCCTGTAGCCGTCCGGGTTTTCTAGGAAGTCCCCGTCTCGTGGTCCATTCCCCTTGTCATGTTGAGGGGAGAAGACCGTGCGGCGGGGACTTTTCCGGATCTACCCCAGCCGCCACGAGTTTGCGGCGCAGCCCGTCCGGGTCGGACAACGTCTTCCAATCCCACCGGACAACTTTGTAGCCGAGGGCACGGAGCCGGTCCTCGCGCTTTTTCTCGGCCAGAATCGCTTCCCGCGCACTCTGCCCACCCAGCAGGCCGTCGTCGAGGTACTTGGCGTCGCCGTCGAACTCACCGATAACCCCGAACTCCCGCCAGAAAAAGTCCGTCCGTGCAATGAAACCGTCGGCATCAGCGAATGTGTACTGAAGAGCCGGCGCGGGCAGCCCAAGGACGTGCATGAGAACTCTGCTCCGTGATTCTCCAACCGACTCTGAGGCCTCATCGGCGAGAGCAAGCACAAGCTCCACTCTGCGTCGCTTGGTTGCGGAGGTCAGGCGCGCTGCCGCTTCAGCCAGTTCTAGCCGGGTCAGCCTCTCGTCCTGCCGCCGGCGGGCTCCCAGCACCGCATCGGCCACAGCTACAGCTTCCGGAAGTTCCAACCGCATGATGCAGTCCAACACGGTTTGGAGCAATGAAGTCACCGTGTACCCGAGGTGCTGCGCCGTGTCCGCGGACCAGTAATGCCGGCTGACGCCATAGCTGCGGACATTCTCCAGGCCGCTCAGGCCCGTCTTGAGGTCCTTGGCGGCGCTTGTTGTGGGCGGAAAGCGGCCCGCCTTGTGCGGCGAAGCTGTGATGACGTGGATGTGGGGAGGAACTGCCGGGGTTGGCAGCTGCCAGATGCGCAGGGCGGTCAGGTAGCAAAATGTAGTTGCCGGATCGCATGCGGCGATAGCAGCCACGGTTGTGATGTAGCGCTGCCACGGTTTGAGGGCGAGCCACGCGGTCTTGTCGAAATAGACGCCCGTCCTGACCCTGATCAGGGTGCCGGCGCTGTAACCACGGCTAAGGTCTCGGCTGCTTCCCGTGAGGGCACGACGACGGCTGGCGAGAATCAGGGCCGGGGGTTCGAATTCCATGACCCCATGCTGGGAGGGGTTTGGCCTTCGCAGCTATGAGGGAGTGGCAGCATGTGGACAACGAGCTGAAACTTCCCCGCTGCATGGGCTATTCCCCCGAACATGCGGCGGGGAAATGTCCACCTGCTGGGGAGCGCAAGGTAAACAGTCACACGGGGGACAACCTGTGATTATTTACCCGGTGTTCAGCTAACCTGTGGCGCGCGTCCTACCGGGCGTCAGGGGTGTCTGTTCTACTAGATGGATGACAACGCTGACTGAAGCCTCAGTCGCCGGCAACGATGACCGGCGAGACAACCAGAACAACATTGAGGGCCAGAACGGCCGGAAGCTCATGGTGGCCCTGGACGTGGACGGCACGCTCGTGGACCATGACGGCCACATGTCGCCGGGTGTCCGGGAAGCGGCACAGGCCGTGGTGGGTGTGGGACACGAGGTGATGATTGCCACCGGCCGGTCCCTGAACGCCGCCCTGCCCATCATCGAGAAAATCGGCATCGAGCGTGGGTACGCGGTCTGCTGCAATGGCGGCGTGACCCTGCGCCTCCACCCCGAACTCGAGAACGGCTACGAGGTCATCCACAAGGCCACCTTCGACCCCGCCCCCGCCCTCCGCGCCCTCCGCGAACGCCTTCCGTCCGCCAAGTACGCGCTAGAGGATGCTGACGGGAACTTCCTCTCCACCGAGCGGTTCCAGGACGCCAGCTTCGGGGTGGAAGCCGTTGGCGTGGACTTCCACACCATGCTCGAAGCCACGGCAGTGCGCGTCGTCGTCTTCAGCACGGAAAACACGCCGGAGGAGTTCAACGAGGCGATTGAGCACATCGGCCTGGCCGGGGTGACGTACTCCGTCGGCTGGACGGCGTGGCTGGACATCGCAGCGGCCGGCGTGACCAAGGCCAGCGCCCTGGAGAACCTCCGTCTCCAGCTCGGCATCGACCCGGACCTCACCGTTGCCATTGGCGACGGCCGGAACGACATCGAGATGCTGACTTGGGCCGGCAGGGGCGTGGCCATGGGCCAGGCACCCGAGGAGGTCATCGCCGTCGCAGACGAGGTCACCAAGTCCGTTTTCGACGACGGCGCCGCCCACGTGCTGCGCAGCCTCCTGTAGGGCGCCCGAAGACGCCCCCACTGCCGCGATTCCGGTCCCGGCCTGCAGCCAAGGCAGAATAGGAACCATGACCCTTACGACGTTCGCCCTCGTCCGCCACGGCCAGACTGACTGGAACGCCGAACGCCGGCTGCAGGGAGCCACTGACATCCCCCTGAACGACGTCGGCCGCGGCCAGGCGCGTGACGCCGTCGCAGTCCTCGCCCCCTACCAGTGGGACGCCATCGTTTCCTCGCCGCTGAGCCGTGCAGCGGAAACGGCGGACCTGATCGCCGAAGGACTGGGCCTGCCCGTGGCCCGGCGCGTTCCGGAACTGACCGAGCGCAGCTTCGGCCCGGCCGAGGGCATGCAGGCAGGGCCCGAGCTTGAGGCGCTGCGCGTCCCTGGCGGCTTCAAGGGCGCCGAGAGCGAGGATGAGGCAGCAACCCGCGGCCTCGCCGCGCTGGAAGCCCTTGCCGAAGAGTTCCGCGGCCAGCGCCTCCTTGTGGTCACGCACGGCACCCTGCTGCGCGTCACCCTGAGCCGCGCCACCGGGCAGACCCTGGCGAGCGTCAACAACGCCGTGCTCAACCTGGCGCACCACCACGCCATCGAGGGCTGGCAGCTTGAATACTTCAACGGTGAGCCTGTGCTGGCGGCCACCTCAAGCTAGAAACAAGCCCGACGGCGGACGGCGGCTTTGCCGGGTCAGCGCACCTCGAGGATCAGTCCCAGCAGCCTGGCCGCCGCGGGCCGGGCTGCGTGCTCCTCGTTCCACTGCGCCCGTGCCACCGCCTTGCTGACGGCCTGCGTGGTGATCCCCAGCTCCTGCGCCACGGCCTTCTGCTGGCCCCGTACGCCGGGCGTGAGCAGGTCCAGCACCCGCCACTCGGCGCCGGACCTGTCGCGAACAATATGGCCGAGCAGCCGGAGTACCGCCTCGGCGTCGTGCGCCACGTCCGCCAACGGACCCTCGACCGCCACGGGAACCCGCTCCTTGCTGCTGCGCAGCCGGTCCACCGCCCGGCGCGCATAGACGAGGCCGTGTCCCGAGGCGTCCTTGATCTGGTTGGGCAGCGGCTCGCTCACCGGTCCCACGCCGATCCCCACGTACCATAAGCCGCTGCGCAGGGCGATCAGTGCTGCGTCCACCGCCTGGTGCGGGCAGTCGACGATGCCCTGCACCTCATCCTCCACGGAACGGTCAAAGTCCAGGCGCGCCGGAATATGCCGCAGGTCCTTGAGGAGCTGCGGAACCCGGTCCCCATCGCGCCGGCTGTCCGTTTGATTGATAGTCAGCGTGAACATTCTGGGTACACACTACCCGGTGGTAGGAAGCCCGGAACTTCCGTGTTACGACTGGTCAAGCCGCATGACGGACCCGATCCTGCCACCAACAGTTGCCTCGGCCCGGCCCATCTGTTGCGATGGAGTGACGGCTGCCGGAAGGCGGCGGACGCGACGTGAGGATGGCTATGACCGGCAGCATGGGGCAGGAAGAGACAGGGCAGGAAGAACTCGAACTCGTGGACCGGTGGTGGCGGGCCGCCAACTACCTTTCCGTTGGCCAGATCTACCTCCGCTCCAACCCGCTGCTGCGTGAACCGCTCACAGCGGAGCACACCAAATCCAGGCTGCTGGGGCACTGGGGGACCACCCCGGGACTGAACTTCGTCTATGCACACCTGAACCGCGTGATCCGCCGCGACTCCACCGAGATGCTCTTCGTGGCCGGACCCGGCCACGGCGGCCCCGCCGTCGTCGCCAATGCCTGGCTGGAAGGCACCTACTCCGAGATCTACGCCCACGTGGGCAACGACGCCGAGGGCATGGCGGAGCTCTTCCGCCAGTTCTCCTACCCGGGCGGCATCCCCAGCCACGCCGCCCCGGAGAGCCCCGGCTCCATCAGCGAGGGCGGTGAACTGGGCTACTCGCTGGCCCACGCCTACGGTTCGGTGTTCGACAACCCCCAGCTGGTCACCGCCGTCGTGATTGGCGACGGCGAGGCCGAAACCGGGCCGCTGGCCGCCAGCTGGCACTCCCACAACTTCCTGGACCCCGCAGCCGACGGCGCCGTGCTGCCCATCCTGCACCTCAACGGCTACAAGATCGCCAACCCCACCGTCCTGGCACGGATGCCGGAGCAGCAACTGGAACAGCTGCTGCGCGGCTACGGTCACGAGCCGTACTTCGTCACTGTGGACGACCCCGATGCCTTTGAAAAAGCGCACCGCGACTTCGCCGAAGCGCTCGACCGGTGCATGGCGGACATCCGCGCCATCCAGGACGCCTACCGGGTCCCCGCCGAAAATTCCGAAAACCGGGATGCCGCGGACCAGGGAGCGCCGCGCTGGCCCATGATCGTGCTGCGCTCGCCCAAGGGCTGGACCGGGCCGCGTAGCGTTGACGGTAAGCAGGTGGAGGGCACGTGGCGCAGCCACCAGGTCCCGCTCTCGGAGGTGCGGTCCAACGGGGACCACCTGAGGCAGCTCGAGGAGTGGCTGAAGTCCTACCGCCCCGAAGAACTGTTCGACGGCGACGGGCGGCTCCGGCCCGATGTCGCCGAGGGGGCGCCAACCGGAAACTTCCGGATGAGCGCCACGCCGCACGCCAACGGCGGCCTCCTCCGGCGTGCACTGAAGTTGCCCCGGTACCGGGACCACGCCGTGGAGGTCCCAGCCCCCGGCACGGAGCGGGTCAGTCCGATGATCACCCTGGGCTCATGGATGCGGGACGTCATTTCCCTGAACATGGAAAACTTCCGCCTCTTTGGCCCGGACGAGACGGCGTCGAACCGGCTGCAGAACGTCTACGAGGTCACGGACAAGGTGTGGCAGTACCGGATCGACGACGTCGACGAGCACCTTGCGCGGTCCGGCCGGGTCATGGAGGTCCTGAGTGAGCACCTGTGCCAGGGCTGGCTCGAGGGCTACCTGCTGACCGGCCGGCACGGGGTTTTCAGCTGCTACGAGGCGTTCATCCACATTGTGGATTCCATGTTCAACCAGCACGCCAAGTGGCTGAAGGTGCACCGCAAGCTGCCGTGGCGCCAACCGGTGGCGTCGCTGAACTACCTGCTGTCCTCGCACGTCTGGCAGCAGGACCACAACGGGTTCTCGCACCAGGATCCCGGGTTCATCGACCATGCGGTGAACAAGAAGGCCGAGGTCATCCGGGTCTACCTGCCGGCCGACGCCAACACCCTGCTGTCCGTCATGGAGCACTGCCTGGCGTCCACGGACTACGTGAATATCGTGGTCAGTGGCAAGCAGCCCTCGCCCACCTGGCTGGGGCCGGCAGATGCCGCCAGCCACTGCCGCCGCGGCCTCGGGATCTGGACGTTCGCGGGGTCGGAGGTGCCGGGCGAGGAGCCCGACGTCGTCCTTGCCTGCGCCGGCGACGTCCCCACCGTGGAAACCGTGGCAGCGGCGGAACTCCTCCGCAAAGGTGCCCCCGGACTGAAGGTCCGCGTGGTCAACGTGGTGGACCTGATGCGCCTGCAGGACTCGAGCGAGCACCCGCACGGGCTCCCGGCCCGCGACTTTGACGGGATCTTCACCGCTGACAAGCCGATCATCTTCGCGTACCACGGCTATCCGGCGCTGATTCACCGGCTCACGTACCGCCGCGCCAACCAGGAAGGCCTGCACGTGCGCGGCTACAAGGAGGAGGGGACCACCACCACGCCGTTCGACATGGCCATGCTCAACGGCATCGACCGGTTCCAGCTCGCCATCGACGCGATCGACCGCGTTCCGGGGCTGGCGGAGAAGCACTCGCTCCTCCGGCAGGACCTGCAGGACTGGCGCATGAGGGCGTGGGAGCACACCCGCACCCATGGCGAGGACCCGGAGGAGATCAGGAACTGGAAGCTCGGGAGCTGACCAGCTTCAGTCCACCAGCTCTTCCAGAGCGCAGGATGGCAGGTGGATCCACCCCTCACTGCGGGCGGCTGCTGTGTCTTCACCGACAGGCAGGAGCGTACGACGGCGGGCCACGGCGCGGGCTGTGAGGGAGGCGACGACGGCGTCAAACAGGTCGTCCGATCCGGCAAGTCTGTCCGCGTGCCCGGCCAGGTCCAGCCAGGGCGCCTGGCTTCGCAAAGCGTCCAGCAACACGCCGAGCCGTTCCGACTCGGGAACGCCGCCTCCTTTGTAGCCGCGGCCATGGAGTCCCCAAATCTTCAGCGAAGCTGCGGGGTAGACCTCCGCCAGCCGGCCGGAGCCGTCCCTTGCCTGCGGCCCGTGGAGTGCCGCGATCTTTGCCTGGATCACGGCGCAGCGCATGGCGGGATGGGCCAGCCGGTCCGCGGAGACGCTCAGCGGGATGAGGCCTGTGCGGGCGGTGACGAACCGGTCCGTATCGCGGTAGGCAAGGAGGCGCCGGCCCGCGATGCCGTCGTGCGCAAGGACCGGACCGGCGTCGAAGGCTGCGTGCCCGGTGAGGAACGGTACCAGCGCGTCCGGCCAGCCCACGGGACAGTCGATGCCGGCCATGTCGGAGGCGCCGAACAGGTCCACGATCCCCTGGTCGTCCACATCGAGCGCCAGGTGCACCAGCTTTGCTGCACCACCGACCCACTCGATGACTGCCACCGCAGTCTTCTTGGTGGCCGCAGCCAGGTCCACGCCGAGCGTCTTCATGTGACCTCCTGGGTCAGGCCGCGTGGTAGGTGAGGGCCCCCGGAATGCCGCCCGCTTCACCCAGCGCGTCGCCACGGGCGAAGCCTGCCCAGAGGGCCCGCAGCTGCCTGCCTACGGCGTCCACCTCGTCCCAGCCTGCACCGGCGATCAGGCCCACGCCGTCCCACGTGGTGCGCGTGCCGAAAAGCAACGGAAGGTCAATGGTGTGGGCAGCACCGAAGATGTTGCCCGGGGCGTGCCAGTGCAGGATGTAGCGGTGCGCCCGTCCGCCTGCGCGTGCATGGCGGCGGGCGAACTTCCGCGCCGCCCTGCCGTACACGGTTTCGGTGACCACCCGGTCCACAGCGCGCACCGCCGCAGCTCCCACCACGGGAACGTCTTCCACCCGCATCAGCAGCGGGTTCCGTGGCAGGAACAGCCGGGCTTCCTCCGAGGTATGTCCAATCAGCACGTCGATACCCGGGGCGGAACGGTTCCACGCGGCCTCGATGTCCTTTTCTTCGGGCAGCGGCTCGTGCCCGTACTGGGTTCCGAAGGGCATGGCCGCCAGCATCCCGAACCTGCGGGCCACCTGGGCAACGTGCGCTTCCCGCTCCACCACCTCCATGGCTGAAGTGTCCTCGGTGACAGCTTCGGCCGCGATGCCCATGGCGTGGTTCATCTTCGCGCGGCCCCGGGCGATGCCCAGCGGTGCGCTCTGGATGATGGCCCGTTGAAAGAGCGACGGCGCTTCCGGCGTGGCCATGAGGTGGGCGATCGCATCACCGCCGGCGGACTGGCCGAACGCGGTCACGCGGCCGGGGTCGCCGCCGAAGGCAGCGATATTCCGCTTGACCCACCTGAACGCTTCCAGCTGGTCCAGCAAACCAAGGTTTCCGGGCCGGCCGTTGTGCGTGGCCAGGAATCCGAACAGTCCCAGCCGGTAGGTTACGGAAACCACCACCACGCGGTTCTCGGCCACCAGCACGGCAGGATCGAAGATCGCGAGGTCGCCCGAACCGGTGGTGTAGGAGCCGCCGTGGATCCACACCATGACGGGCAGGCGCTCATCGGCGGCAACATTCCCGGGCATGGTGATGGACAGGTTCTGGCAGTCCTCGCTGCCGGGAAGTTCGCCGTAGCGGGTGCCCAGTACGTCGTCGAGGAAGGGGACCGGGCCCTGCGGGCACGCCGGCGCCAGTGAGGTGGCGGAGAAGGTTTCCGTCCAGTCCGGGGCCGGGACGGGTGGCTGGAACCTGGCGGCGGTGGCATAGGGGATGCCGGTTGCGCGGAGGACGTTTCCATCCCGCCAACCGAGCACGGGGCCGCACGGGGGATGGAAGGTAGCCTCGGAAATCACAGGTCCCACGATTCCACATGTTCAAGATGGGGGGACAACAGAAATCCCCGCCTCCTGGACTATTCCCCCTTGCATGATGCGGGGATCTGTCCAGCAGACGGGGATTTGTGGCGACTAGTGGCCGGTGGGCACGTAGCGCTTGATGGAGGCTTCCAGCTCTGCCTCGGCGGCGGCGCGGTCGCCCCAGCCCTCGGCCTTGACCCACTTGCCCGGCTCCAGGTCCTTGTAGCGGGTGAAGAAGTGCTCGATCTCCTTGATCAGGAACTCGTTGACGTCGCTGACTTCCTGGATGTGGTCGAAGCGGGCGTCCACGGGAACACACAGGATCTTGGCATCTCCGCCGCCGTCGTCGGTCATGTTAAAGACGCCGATGGGGCGGGACTCGACGATGACGCCCGGGTGCAGGTCGAAGTCCTGCAGGAGCACCAGTGCGTCCAGGGGATCGCCGTCCTCGCCGAGGGTGTTTTCGAAGTACCCGTAGTGAGTGGGGTACTGCATGGCGGTGAAGAGGACGCGGTCCAGGCGGACCCGGCCGGTCTCGTGGTCAACTTCGTACTTGACGCGCGATCCCTTGGGGATCTCGATAGTCACGTCGTGCTTCATGGAATGCTCCTCGGCGATTGCAGGGGGTGCGCGGCACACTTGACGGGCCCACAAAAAGGAGTGTCCGTGCCGCCGACTACAATTGAGGATATAGCGAGAGGCCCTGGAATCAGGAACTTGTGGGGAAATTTCAGGACTTGAGGACCAGCACCAGCATGACCAAAACAACCGGCACGGATCCGTGGCCTGACCGCATCCGCCGGAGTGTCAAAAGCGGCGGGGAGAGTGTGCGCCGCACCTGGCCGCTGGCCGTGCTCACCGCGCTCCTGGTGGTCCTGGCCATCCCCGCCGTGCTGCTCGTGGCCCCCGGATTCCTCGGCCCGGAACCGCCCGCCCCGGCGCCTGCCGCGCCGGAATGGCAGCAGGCCCCGCCCACTCTTTCCCCGCGCGAGGGACTTGCCGCTTTGGACGCATCCGCAGCGGTTCCGTCCCGGGAAGCGCTCACCGCGCAGGTGGATCCCCTGTTGAAGGCCGACGGCGGCGGTACCTTCACGGGCATCGTCCAGGATGCGCTCACGGGCCAGGTTCTCTTCGACAGGGGCGGCTCCGAAGGCCGTGTGCCGGCGTCGAACGTGAAGCTCCTGACGGCGATGGCCGCGCTGCGCACCCTGGGCCCGGACCATCGATTCAGCACAACCGTTACTGCCGGTCCGGCCGCGGGCCAGGTGGTTCTCACGGGCGGCGGGGACGTCCTGCTGGGCCCGGGGGAATCCGACGCCGAAGGGGTGCTGGGCCATGCCGGCCTGGCCACCTTGGCGGCCCGGACGGTCGAAGGGCTGCAGGCACGTGGAACAATCGGCGAGGTCAAGGTCCTGGTGGACGATTCCCTCTTTACCGGGCCGGCCCTCAACCCTGCCTGGCAAGAGGGCGATGTTGCCGCCGGCGAGGTGGCGCCGCTCTACCCGCTGGCGCTGAATTCGGCACGCTTCGATCCTGCCGTCACCACCGGGCCGCGCCCGCAGGACTCGGCCATCACGGCCGCGGAGGTGTTCGCGGCCCGGCTGCGGGAAGCGGGTGCGGCCGCGGGACTCACTGTGGCGGCCGGCGTCGAACGTTCACCGGGGGCAGGCCAAGATGGGGCTGGTGCGGACCCTGCGGTCCTGGCGGAAGTGGAATCAGCCACGGTGGCCCAGCAGGTTGACCTGATGCTGCAGGAATCGGACAACTACCTTGCGGAGGCACTGGGCCGGCTTGCTGCCCTTGCCGCCGGCCTGCCCGGCAGCAACGACGGCGCCACGGCGGCTGTCCGCGCGCAGGTGGCAGAGGCCGGAATCCCCGCGGAGTCCATGAAGCTCGTTGATGTGTGCGGGCTCGCGATGGGCAACCAGGTCTCCGCCCGCCAGTTCGCCGAGGTGGTGCGCACCATGACGGCGGGCACTGACGGCAGGCTCCGGGAAGCGCTGGACGGGTTCCCCGTGGCGGGGCTGACCGGCACCCTGGACACGCGGTACGGGGAAGGCACCACGGCGGGCGGCGCGGGGCTGGTTCGGGCCAAGACCGGCACCCTGAACAGCGTCCTGGCGCTGAGCGGATATGTAGTTGATGTGGACGGCCGGCTGCTGGTGTTCTCCTTCATCGGCAACGGGCTCACCCCCGGAGCCGCCGGCAACAAAGTAGCGCTGGACAGGGCGGCCACGGCCCTCGCCGCCTGCGGCTGCCGCTAGGATTCGCGGCGCGCCCGTTCTGTGGCGGCAAGCCGTGGCAAGGCTGTGTAAGTTACCGGACCCCTCTGGTTCGCCGGTCAGCGAACTTAAGGACGATCCCCGGCCTGCTGTGTTCTGATGGGACCTATGGAGTCCATTGCACGCGAGTCCGCATCGACCTTGCCCTCATCGGACGGGTCAGAAGCCCTGTCCACGAACGGGCAGTCCACTAGTGCGCAGCCCAACGCTGCCCAGGCAGTCACTGCCCAATCCCTGATCAACTGGGATCTCGCGGCCTCGGCTGCGGCGCGGCTTGCTCCCGCCGGTCCGGTCCTGGACCAGGCGGAAATCGGGGAAGCCGTGGACAGCCTGCGCCGGCTTGCCGACGCCTCCGTGTCCCACGTCCACGAAATCACCGGGCTTGAAGCCGCCAGGGACCTGCGCGACTCCACGGTGCTGGTGGTGGACAGGGCATCCTGGGCGAAGGCCAACACCCAGAGCTTCGCGGTGATGCTGAAGCCCGCCATGGAGAAGATGCTTGAAAACCGCCGCGGCTCCCTGAGCCCTGCGGCAGCCAGCGTCAGCGGCGCCATCACCGGAAGCCAGCTGGGCGCCGTCCTGGCCTTCCTGTCCAGCAAGGTGCTGGGCCAGTACGATCCCTTCGCCGCCATGGCCGAAGGGTCGGCTGCGCCATCGGGCGGCAGGCTCCTGCTGGTTGCGCCCAATATCGTGTCCGTGGAGCGCGAGCTTAATGTCACGCCGGAGGATTTCCGCCTGTGGGTGTGCCTGCACGAGCAGACCCACCGCGTGCAGTTTGCCGCTGCCCCGTGGCTGCGGCACCACATGCTGCAGCAGATCGACGAACTCAGCGGGCACCTGCTCAACAACGTCGACTCGCTGATGGAGCGGGCCACCGCGGCCGCCCGGTCGCTGAAGGACCGCACGGCCACCGGTAATACGCCGGGCCGCGGCGCCATCCTGGACCTGCTGCAGGATCCGGCGGAAAAGGCCGCCATCTCGCACCTCACTGCCGTGATGAGCCTGCTGGAGGGGCACGCGAATGTGGTGATGGACGCCGTCGACGCCAGCATCGTGCCGTCCGTGAAGACCATCCGGCAAAGGTTCAACGACCGCGGCAAGGACCGCGGCGTGATCGAGAAGTTCATCCGCAACCTCCTGGGCCTCGATGCCAAGATGCGCCAGTACTCCGACGGTGCCCGGTTTGTCCGCGCCGTGGTGGATGTTGCCGGGATGGAAGGGTTCAACCGGGTCTGGGAGTCGGTGGACCACCTGCCCACCGAGCCTGAAATCCACGACGCCAAGCTGTGGCTTGAGCGGATGGGACTGTAATTGCCTGAGGCTGTGCCTGACGTTGTACCTGCGGCCGCCGCTGCTGCAAACGTCCCCAGCGGACGACGCCGGCCCGGCAGGCTCGCGCCCGTCGTCGGCACTGCGCGCAAAATGCTTGGCGACGCCCTTGCCCATGCCGGCTACCCCGGGCACCTCCTGGTGGCCTGCAGCGGCGGGCCGGACTCCCTGGCGCTCGCCGCCGTCGCAGCCTATTTCGCCCGCCGCGGGCATGTTGACGGCCACCCCGTGACGGTGGGTGCAGTGGTGGTTGACCACCAGCTGCAGGAGGGTTCGGGCCACGTGGCCGCACGCACCGCGGCGGCGCTCAAGGACCTGGGGCTGTCCCCGGTGGAGATCCGCACCGTGACGGTGGCACGCGCGGGCATGGGCCCGGAGGCTGCAGCCCGGGAAGCGCGGCACGAAGCTTTGGAAGCGGCGGCTGCGGGCCAAGGCGCGGACGCGATCCTGCTCGGGCACACGCTCGATGACCAGGCCGAACAGGTCCTGCTGGGGCTTGCCCGCGGCTCCGGAACCCGTTCCCTTGCCGGCATGCGGCCGGCCCGCCAGGGCCAGGGAAACAGCATCCTGCTCCGGCCTTTCCTGAACCTCCGACGGGCGGACACCGAAGAAATCTGCGCCGTGGAGGAACTGGAGCCGTGGCACGATCCCACCAACACCGACCCGTCCTTTGCCAGGTCCCGCACCCGGGTTGAAGTCCTCCCGCACCTTGAGGAGAAGCTGGGCCCCGGCGTCGCCGAATCCCTCGCCCGTACGGCCGCCATCCTGCAGCTCGACGCCGACTACCTCGAGGATGTGGCGGAAAGCACTTACCTTTCCCTGGCGGAACGGAACGGACAGGACGTGGCTTTGCCGGAGGAGTCGTTGCGTGCTTTGGCCCCCGCCATCCGCTTCCGCGTGATCGCCAAGGCAGCGGCCGACGCCGGCGGGCAGCAGCCCAGCTACCAGCGGCTCGTTGCGGCGGAGGCGCTGCTGCGGCGGCAGGGTTCCGCGGGTCCCGTCCAGCTTCCGAGCGGGGTGGGCGTGTACCGGTTGTCGCTCGCTGAACTCGAAAGCGCAACGGATGCTGCACCTGCACTGCCGGACGGTGCGGAGCCCGGATCCGTTCCCCGTGGAGGGCCACGCTGTGGGAAGCTAGTGTTCCGGCATCAAAAACCGCCCACAAAATAGTCGCACCCCGCATCTACACAGGAGCCATTGGTGGATTCAAACGACGTCCAGGCAGACCTCAAGCACGTTCTCTACACCAAGGAACAGATCCAGCAGCGGATCACCGAACTCGCAGCCCAGATCGACAAGGACTACGAGGGACGCGAAATCCTCATCGTGGGTGTGCTCAAGGGCGCCGTCATGGTCATGGCTGACCTGGCCCGGGCGCTGCACAGCCACATCTCCATGGACTGGATGGCTGTCTCCTCCTACGGCTCCGGCACACAGTCCTCCGGCGTGGTGCGCATCCTCAAGGACCTCGATACGGACCTGATGGGCAAGGACGTGCTGATCGTCGAGGACATTATCGATTCCGGCCTGACCCTCTCCTGGCTGAAGACCAACCTGGAATCGCGCGGCACCGCGTCCGTGGAAATCTGCACCGCATTCCGCAAGCCCACCGCCGCCAAGGTGGAAATCGACGTCAAGTACGTGGGCTTCGACATCCCCAACGAGTTCGTGGTGGGCTACGGCCTGGACTATGCCGAGAAGTACCGCAACCTGGACTTCGTGGGCACGCTGGCCCCGCACGTTTACGAGTAAGCCATGGAACTCGGCGCGTTCTCGGTAGGCCTCGCCGTGGAGGACCTTGCGGCGTCCATGGAGTTCTACGCGAAACTCGGCTTTGCCCAGTACGCCGGGGATCCGGCCCAGAACTGGGTGATCCTGAAGAACGGCCACGCGAACATCGGGCTGTTCCAGGGCATGCTCGAGAAAAACGTGCTGATCTTCAACCCGGGCTGGAACCAGGACGCCGAAGCGCTCGGCTCGTTCACGGATGTCCGTGAACTCCAGCGGCAGCTGAAGGCCCAAGGCGTCAGGTTCGACGCCGAGGCGGACGAGGCAACGGCGGGTCCCGCAAGCGCGATCCTGGCAGACCCGGATGGCAACCCGGTTTACCTGGACCAGCACGTGTAGGTGCCGCGTGTACCCGGCAGTCCCAGGGCCGGCCCCGTGGCCCCTACGCCGACAGGGAACTTTTGCTTTTCACCATGCGTGATCTACTCCGGACGGTGTATAGCTAGAAGCTGACGCAGCACCATCACGCGCGCAGACTATTCGCCGTGCAGCACTACCAGAAGGGACGGGGCCAGCCCCCGAACAGATGAAAGCTAAGAACTTTTTCAAGGGCCCGGGCATCTGGATCGTCGTCGTGGTCGGTCTGCTCCTTGTGGCTTTTGCGACGCTGGCTCCCGGCGGTGCGGCACGGATCGACACCGACAAGGGCCTTGAACTGCTGGCCGGCGACCAGGTGGAGCAGGCAAAGATCTTCGACGGCGAAAACCGCGTTGACCTGACCCTCAGGGACAACTTGAACCTGGACGGCCAGGACAAGGGCAAGAGCGTCCAGTTCTTCTTCGTGGACGCCCGCGCCGAGGACGTGGTCAAGGCTGTCACCGATGCCCGCCCGGCCCAGGGCTACACGGACCAGCCCATCGAGAGCAACTGGTTCTCCGGCTTGCTGTCCCTCCTGATCCCCGTCATCCTCCTTGGCGCACTCTTCTGGTTCCTTATGACCCGCATGCAGGGCGGCGGCTCCAAGATCATGCAGTTCGGCAAGTCCAAGGCCAAGATGGTCAGCAAGGACATGCCGCAGGTGACCTTCGCGGACGTCGCCGGCTCGGACGAGGCCGTCGAGGAACTGCAGGAAATCAAGGAATTCCTGCAGGAACCCGCCAAGTTCCAGGCCGTGGGCGCCAAGATCCCCAAGGGTGTGCTGCTGTACGGCCCTCCGGGTACCGGTAAGACCCTCCTGGCCCGCGCCGTCGCCGGCGAGGCAGGCGTTCCCTTCTTCTCCATCTCCGGTTCCGACTTCGTGGAAATGTTCGTCGGTGTTGGTGCCTCCCGCGTCCGCGACCTCTTTGAGCAGGCTAAGGCCAACTCCCCGGCCATCATCTTCGTCGACGAGATCGACGCCGTGGGCCGCCACCGCGGTGCCGGCATCGGCGGCGGCAACGATGAACGTGAACAGACCCTTAACCAGCTGCTGGTCGAGATGGACGGCTTCGACGTCAAGACCAACGTGATCCTGATCGCTGCCACCAACCGTCCCGACGTGCTGGACCCCGCACTGCTCCGCCCGGGCCGCTTCGACCGCCAGATCGGCGTTGAGGCCCCGGACCTGATCGGCCGAGACCAGATCCTGCAGGTGCATTCCAAGGGCAAGCCGATGGCCCCTGGTGTCGACCTCAAGGCAGTAGCCAAGAAGACGCCCGGCTACACGGGTGCTGACCTGGCAAACGTGCTCAATGAGGCCGCCCTGCTCACGGCCCGCTCCAACGCCAACCTGATCGATGACCGTGCGCTGGACGAGGCTATCGACCGCGTCATGGCCGGTCCGCAGAAGCGCAGCCGCGTGATGAAGGAACACGAGCGCAAGATCACCGCCTACCACGAAGGCGGCCACGCGCTGGTGGCGGCCGCGCTGCGCAACTCCGCACCGGTCACCAAGATCACCATCCTGCCCCGCGGCCGTGCCCTGGGCTACACCATGGTGGTGCCGGAGAACGACAAGTACTCCGTGACCCGCAACGAACTCCTGGACCAGATGGCCTACGCCATGGGCGGACGCGTTGCCGAGGAGATCGTCTTCCACGATCCGTCCACCGGCGCCTCGAACGACATCGAAAAAGCCACCGGCACCGCCCGCAAGATGGTCACCGAATACGGCATGAGCGAGCGCGTGGGTGCCGTCCGCCTGGGACAGGGCGGCGGCGAGCCGTTCCTGGGCCGCGACGCCGGTCACGAGCGCAATTACTCGGACCAGATCGCGTACGTGGTGGACGAGGAAGTGCGCCGCCTGATCGACCAGGCCCATGACGAGGCTTACGCCATCCTCACCGAGAACCGCGACGTCCTTGACCGCCTTGCCCTCGAGCTGTTGGAACGCGAGACGCTGAACCAGGCCGAGATCGCAGACATCTTCCGCGATGTCCGCAAGCGCGACTTCCGCGAGGTGTGGCTCTCCAAGGAGACGCGGCCGGTGCAGATGGCCGGTCCCGTGGAATCGCCACGTGAACGGGCCGAACGTGAGGCGCAGGAGGAAGCCAAGCAGGCCCGCCTGGACGAGCCGCTGGACGCCCAGCCGCCGCATCCGCAGGGCGTTCCGGAAGACGCTCCGTTTCGGGGTGGCGTCCCCGAATCGGGGCCTGACGCCCTTCGCGGCTAAGCTTTCTTCGTGACTTCCTTCGACGACGACGACGTTCCCACCTCCGCCGGCACCCTGGCGGAGGACCGTTCCTCCCATTCCAAGCACCAGAAAGTGGACCGGCCAAGGATTGAGGCGGCTGTCCGCGAAATCCTGCTGGCCATCGGCGAGGACCCCGACCGCGGCGGCCTGATTGACACCCCGAAACGGGTGGCCAAGGCCTACGCGGAAGTGTTCGCGGGGCTGCACCACGACCCCGCGGACGTCCTGTCCACCACCTTCGACCTGGACCACGAGGAACTGGTCCTGGTCAAGGACATCCCTTTCTACTCCACCTGCGAGCACCACCTGGTGCCGTTCCACGGGACGGCCCACGTGGGTTACATCCCCTCGCATGACGGAAAAGTCACCGGGTTGAGCAAGCTGGCCCGGCTCGTGGATATCTACGCCCGCCGCCCCCAGGTTCAGGAGCGGCTCACTACTGAGATCGTCGAAGCGCTGGTCCGCCACCTCAATCCGCGTGGTGCCATCGTTGTTGTCGAATGCGAACACATGTGCATGTCAATGCGCGGTATCCGCAAGCCCGGAGCGAAGACCGTCACCAGCGCGGTCCGCGGGCAGCTTCATGACCCGGCCACCCGTGCCGAGGCCATGAGCCTCATCCTCGGAAGGTAACCAAACAGACCATGGATTCACTAGCTGCAGCCCCGGGAACCGGGCCCGCAACATCACCGCTGCCCATCCTGCGCAAACCGCGCCCGGCAGCGCGCTTCGAAGACCTCCCCACCGGCCGCACCCTGGTTATGGGAATCCTGAATGTCACGCCCGATTCCTTCAGCGACGGCGGCAAGCATGCCAGCGCGGACAGTGCCATCGCAGCCGGTCTGCGCATGTTCTACGCCGGAGCGGACATCATCGACGTCGGGGGCGAATCCACCCGCCCCGGCGCTGAGGACGTCAGCCCGGAAGAAGAGCAGCGCCGTGTCATTCCCGTCATTGAATCCCTGGTCAAGGCGGGGGCGCTGGTCAGCATCGACACAACCCACGCCTCCACTGCCGCTGCCGCAGTAGCCGCCGGAGCGGCGATCATCAACGACATCTCCGGCCTCAGCATTGAACCGGAAATGGCCGAACTCGTGGCCGCTTCCAAGGTTCCGTACATCCTCACGCACCGCCGCGGCGACGCCCGCACCATGAATTCCCTTGCGGAATATGCGGATGTGGCCGGTGAAGTGGTGGCCGAACTCGACGGCGTGCGGGACAAGCTCTACGCCGCGGGCGTCAGCCAGGACCAGATCATCATCGATCCCGGCCTGGGCTTCGCGAAGAACGACGCGCAGAACTGGGAGCTCCTGCAGAACCTGGACCAGCTGGACAGCCTGGGCCACAAGGTCCTGGTGGGGGCGTCCCGCAAGCGGTTCCTGGGAACCCTGCTGACCGTGGCCGGCAAGTCCGCTTCTCCCGAGGAGCGCGACGCCGCCACCGCCGCGATCACCGCAATCTGCGCCTACCGCGGTGCCTGGGCGGTCCGCGTGCACGATGTCGGCGCCAGCTTGGACGCCGTCAAGGTCGCCGCCCGCGTGGCGGCAGCATCCACAACGACGTAAGGGCCGGGGGACCCATGGACAGGATTACGCTGACCGGTGTGACCGCCGTCGGCCATCACGGCGTTTTCGATTTTGAACGCCGCGAGGGCCAGCCCTTTATGGTGGACGCGGTGCTGTACCTGGACTTCGCGAAGGCGGCGGAATCCGACGACGTCAGCGACACCGCGCACTACGGCGAGGTTGCGCAGCGTATTACCGAATGGGTCTCAGGTGAACCGCTGAACCTGATCGAAGCCCTGGCTGTAAGGATTGCCGACAGCCTGCTGGAGGAATTCCCGCTCCAGGCGGTGGACATCACCGTGCACAAGCCGCAGGCACCCATCGAGGTGCCCTTCGGCGATGTGGCAGTCTCTGTCCACCGCGAAAAGCCCGTGCACCGGGAACAGCCGGCCCGGAGGGAACGGCCCCTGCACGGGGAGAGGCCCGTGGAGGGGGATACGGCGTGAATGCCGGCTATGCCAAGGTGGTGCTGGCCCTTGGCAGCAACCTGGGGGAGCGGAACGACACCCTGTCAGAAGCGGTGGGTGACCTCGTTGACCCGCCGGAAGTGCGGCTCCTGGACGTGTCCCCAATCGTCCAGACCAAGGCAGTGGGCGGCCCGCCCGGCCAGCCCGACTTCCTGAACATGGTCATTACGGTGGAAACCAGCCTTTCGCCGCTCGAACTGCTGGCACACTGCCATGCCGTGGAGAACAAGCACCACCGGGTACGGGAGGTGCACTGGGGGCCGCGGACGCTCGACGTCGACATCATCACTTATGGGGATCTCCGCAGCGACGACCCCGTGCTCACCCTCCCGCATCCCCGCGCTGCCAGCCGGGCCTTCGTCCTGTACCCCTGGTCCCTGATTGAACCCGCCGCAACACTGGAGGGTGAACGCATCAGTGCGTTGGCTGCCCGGGCTGACGACTTCGAGGACCTCGCACCGTTCGACGGCTTCGGGGATTTCGACGGCATGCCCACAGCCGGGGTGGTGGAGGAACGATGAAGCCCATCAGCCCGCTGCGCCTCCTGGTAATCGGCGTCATCCTGGCCGTTGCCGGATGGTCTGCCACGGTGGTCACCAGCCGGTACAGCATGGCCACCCCGGTCCTGCCTGCCACCGCACTCGCCACCATGGGAGTGATCGTGGCCATCACCCTCATCCTGGGGATTCGCGTCCTGCGGTGGCGCAACAGCCTCAAGGACAGCACCAGGAAGAAGACTGTGCTGGATCCGCTCCTGGCCGCCCGCACCCTGGTCCTTGCCCAGGCCTGCGCCTACGCCGGGACCGTACTCCTGGGCTGGCACGTGGGTATTTTCCTGGACCAGCTGCGCATCTGGAGCCTCCGCAGCGACCAGGGCATCACCTGGCTGGCCCTGGCCATGGCCGGCGGCGGGCTGGTGATGATCGTGGTGGGCCTGCTGGTGGAGCGCTTCTGCCGGATCCCGCCGGAGGACGGCGACACCAAGGGCGTGGACGGCAAGCCCGGCCGCGCGGTCCGCGGGGAAGCCACGGGGGAAGGCGAATATGCATACCGAGGCAATTGATCCGCCGGGCATCGACTGGCAGCGGGTATCGCCCAGATACGTCACAGTCCGCCTGGTGGAATGGGCCCTGGGCAACCTGGTGGCGGTGCTGCTGCTGTCCCTGCCCCTGGTGTTCGTTCTCCAGGGCTGGTGGATCTGGCCACCGCTGTGGCTGGCCATTGCCGTTCCAGCCGTGATGCTGGTAGTGGCCATCTGGCGGCTGGTGCTGATTCCGCGCCAGGTCCGGGCCATTGGCTATGCCGAACGGGATGACGACCTCCTGATCCGCACCGGGATCTTCTTCCAGCGCACCCTGGCCGTTCCGTACGGCCGGATGCAGTACGTGGATATCGGGGTGGGGCCGGTGGAACGCGGGCTTGGCCTGTGCACGCTCAAGCTGCACACCGCTTCGCCCGGAACCAACGCCAGGATCCCGGGCCTGCCGGCAGCTGAAGGTGCCCGGCTCCGTGAACAGCTGGCAGCCCGGGGCGAAGCCAGGCTGGCAGGGCTGTGACCGCTGACGGGCGGATCCCCGGCCCGGGTGAGCCGGCAAACGCGCCCCTGCCTGCCGCGTTTCCGCCGCCCGCTCCCGGCCAGCCGGCGTCCGACGGCGAGTGGCTGCGCGTGCACCCCGCCTCGCCGTTCGTCCGCGGCTGGGTGGCGCTGGCGGCGATTGGTTTCTTCTTCGGCCGCGACATTTTTGAGCGGTCCCTCCAGGGCCGGCCGGTGTTCGAGGAAGAGCTGGCGGGCCGGGCGCCCTTCCTGCTGGCCGGCGGCGGGACCTTGTTGCTGCTCACCGTGCTGGGTTTCGTCCTGACCTGGTACTTCACCAAGTACCAGATATCCGCCGGCCACGTCAGGGTCAACACCGGCTTCCTGTTCCGCCAGCAGCGGCAGGCGAGGCTGGACCGGGTGCAGGCCATTGATATCGTCCAGCCGCTGCTTGCCCGGATCTTCGGGCTGGCCGAACTCAGGTTCGAGGTGGCCGACGCCGGGGAGTCCGCGGTGCGCCTGGCCTACCTGAACATCGACGACGCCCGGCAGCTCCGCGCCACCATCCTCGCCCGGGCTGCCGGTGTGGACCCCGGCCCGGAAGGGACTGGCGAGGCCGCGCCCGAGGCGCCGGAACTCCCGGTACTTGCGGTGCCGCCGTCCCGCCTTGCCGGTTCGCTGCTGCTCAGCGAGCAGAGCTTTTTCGTGGCCTTGGGCGCTGTGGCGTCCGTGGTCCTGTCCGCCGTCACGGACAACCAGGGTTTCTACCTGTACCTGATCCCGGCGGCGCTGGGCCTCGCGGCGAGCTACTGGAACCTGTTTAACAAGGGCTACAACTTCACTGCCGCCATCTCGCCGGACGGCATCCGGCTGCGGTACGGGCTGCTGGACACGCAGGCGCAGACGCTCCCGCCCGGCCGGGTCCAGGCCCTCAAGATCACCCAGCCGCCGCTGTGGCGCCCGTTCGGCTGGTACCGGATACAGGTCAACGTTGCCGGCTACGGCCTGGTGGAGAACGCGGGGGAGGGCACTTCCCGCACCACGCTGCTGCCCGTGGGGAAGCTCGACGATGTCATGAGCATGCTCGCGCTGGTGCTGCCCGATCCCGGAACGGACCAGCCGGCTGCAGTCTTTGGAGCCGGCCTCACCGGCCTGGATTCCGACGGCGGCTTCGTCACCACGCCGCGGCGCGCCCGGCTTCTTGCCCCTTTGGGCTGGCGCCGGAACGGGTTCACGGCCACCGGCACTGCCCTGCTCATCCGGTCCGGACGGTGGTGGCGGGAACTTGTGGTGGTGCCGCACCAGCGAACCCAGTCCATGGCGCTGCACCAGGGACCGCTGGCCCGCCGGTTCCGTGTTGCCGACCTGGTCCTGCACACCACGGCCGGTCCGGTCACGCCCCGGCTTGCGCAGGCGGACAGACACGAAGCGCTCGCGCTGTTCGACGCCCAGTCAGCCCGGGCCAGGCTCGCCAGGAAGCGGCAAACCACAGAACAATGGCTTCGGCAGGTGGCCCCGGCGGGGATGGAGCCGGCACCGGCTTTAGTTGATCCGGCACCGGCGGCAGTTGAGCCTTCGCCGCTGGTTCAGCCAGCGGAGGCCCCTGGCCACGATCAACAGGAAGGCCGCCAGCATGGCTAAGCCCGGACGCCTCGGCGTTGGAATTATTGGTGCAGGGAAAGTGGGGGCGGTCCTTGGCGCCGCCTTGCGCGCTGCGGAACACGCGGTCGTCGGGGTGTCTGCGGTGTCTGACGCAAGCCGTGAGCGGGCCGAATCGCTGCTTCCCGGTGCGCCGGTCCTGCAGGTGCAGGAAATAGTGGAGCGCGCCGAACTGGTCCTGCTCGCGGTGCCGGACGATGCCCTGCCGGATCTCGTGGACGGACTGGCCACCCTGGGTGCATGGCAGCCGGGCCAACTGGTGGCGCACACGTCGGGCCGGTTCGGGGTGGGTGTCCTGCATCCCGTGCGCGCCGCGGGTGCGGTTCCGCTTGCGCTCCATCCGGCCATGACCTTCACCGGGATGAGCCTTGACCTCACCCGGCTGCTTGACTGCACCTTCGGGGTCACGGCGGACGCCGCCATGCTACCGATCGCCCAGGCGCTGGTGGTGGAAATGGGGGCGGAGCCGGTGGCCATCGCCGAGGCAGACCGCACCCTCTACCATGCAGCCTTGGCGCACGGGTCAAACCACCTTGTTACCCTGGTGGCGCAGGCCTCCCAATTGCTGGGCGAGGTGGGCGTCGACCAGCCCGAGCGCATGCTCGGCCCGCTGTTGCGCGCCACCCTGGAGAACGCGCTGGCCTCGGGCGAGTCAGCCCTGACCGGACCGGTGGCGCGGGGCGACGTCGGAACGGTCCGGGCGCACGCGGAAGCTCTGCGGGAGTACGACGGCGGCGGGCAGGGTGATGTGCTGGAGGCCTACCTTGCGATGGCCCGGGCCACGGCGCGGCGGTCCGAAGGGCGTGGATTGTTGAAGCCTGGTCAGCTGGAAGGGCTGCGACGTGCCCTGGAACAGAGGGAGGACTGACCTTGCCCATCAAACTCGTGACCACAGAGGCGGAACTGCACGCGGAAAGCGCCCGGCTCCTGGCTGCCAAGCAGGGAGTATCCCAGGCTCTGGTGCCCACCATGGGCGCGCTTCACGAGGGGCATGCCGCATTGGCGCGTGCCGCCGTCGCGCAGAACGACGTGGTGGTTGCCACTATCTTCGTCAACCCGCTGCAATTTGGCGATGAAGTGGACCTGGACCGTTACCCGCGGACGCTGGACGCTGATCTTGCACTGCTTGACGCCGAGGGTGTGGACCTGGCTTTCGCGCCTTCGGTGGAGGAGGTCTATCCCGGCGGGGAGCCGCTGGTGCGGATCACGTCCGGACGGCTGGGGGAGAAGTGGGAGGGCGCCTCCCGTCCCGGGCACTTCGACGGCGCCCTCACCGTGGTGGCCAAGCTGCTGCACTACGGCATCCCTGCCGCAGGGCTGCCCGCTTCCGGTCCGGCAGTAGCCGATGCTGCGGGGAACCGGCGGCCGGCCTACCGCGCCTACTTCGGGCAGAAGGATGCCCAGCAGCTGGCACTGGTGCGGCGCATGGTGGCTGACCTGAACTTCCCCGTGGAGATTGTGGGGGTTCCCACCGTCCGGTCCGCCGACGGACTCGCGCTGTCCAGCCGTAACCGTTTCCTGTCCGACGACGAGCGGGAGGCAGCGCTGGTGCTGTCCCGGGCGCTGCGGCTGCTGGAGGAACGGGCCGCCGCACGGGAACCGCTGGATCTGGAGTCGGCCGTGGACCTGGTGAAGTCCCAGCCGCTGGTGGAGCTGGACTACTTCGACGTGGTGGATCCTGCCACCCTTGAGCCTCTTGCCGAGAACTGCCGCGAAACACCGTTCCGTGGCGAGGGGCTGGCACTCATCGCCGCCAGGGTGGGCCCGGTACGGCTGATCGACAACGTGCCGCTGAATTCGTGACCCCAAACAGGGGCCGCTCCGCCGACTACAGTCCGGGATGCTCGCGGCTGGTTATGAGCTGTTCGAGGAGTGCACGCTCGGGGCGGCCCGGGTTTCGGGCCACGCACCGTCGGAGCCTCGCGCGGGAGAGCTCTTCGCCGGGGTCCTTGCTGCAGAGCAGTTCATCAATGATTTCCTGTGCCTGCCACCGGAGGGATTCGATGGCGAACTGCCTGACTTCGGCAGGGGTATCACTGGCCATCCAGGGGTCGGGGTCCGAAGGCACGCTCTGGAACAACCGCTCTGCTGACATCGGGGCCTCCTTGCACCAATCCGAAGTGGCCGGTGAGCTGGCCCCTGCGGTGTCCTCTGATCTGCGCGTAGGAACGACACTACCGCGGGAAAGACCGGTCTGTCTTCCCGGCGATAGACTGGAATTGCGATGAAACCCGAAGCAGAGCTCACACCGCCTGCCGCTCCTCTGGAGGCAGATGCGGCTATCACTCCTGCCGGTTCTGTGGAAAGGATCCTGGCGGTCGCGTATGAGCTCTTCTCCCGGCGGGGTGTCCGGGATGTGGGGGTCAACGAGCTCATCGACAAGTCCGGCGTGGCCAAGGCGACGTTTTACCGGCACTTCCCGTCAAAGGATTCACTGGTCCTGGCCTTCCTTGAGCAGCGTGACAAACAGTGGACGGTCAACGCCATCGTTTCGGAGGCGCGCCGCCGCGGCAGCACCCCCGAAGAGCAGTTGCTGGCCATCTTCGACGTGTTTGGGGACTGGTTCCTCCGGGAAGATTTTGAGGCCTGCTCCTTCATCAACGTCCTGCTGGAGATGGGTCCCGCCCATCCGCTGGGCCAGGCCAGCATCGACTACCTGGCCAAGATCCGGGGCCATGTGCAGGCGCTCGCGGAGGAGGCCGGGCTGGTCCGTCCGGAGGAATTCGCCCGGTCCTGGCACATCCTCATGAAAGGCTCCATCATTTCCGCCACCGAGGGCGACATGCAGGCCAACAAGCGTGCGCAGCAGATGGCGGGCTGGCTGATTGAGCACCACCGGCCCGGTTTCTGATTCGCTGTCCGTCGTTCCGCAGGTTTGCGTGGCTTCAGCCGTAGCTGGGTTCTTCGGGCGCGGTCAGGTGTGAAGCAAGGTTGGGACGCCCGAAGCCCGATCGGTTAGGGTCCAGCCGCTGAGGGTTAGGTCCTTTTCTGGGTCCGGTGGGAGGACGACGGGCATGGCGTAGAAGTCGTCCCACACGCGGTCGTAGGGTGCGATGTCGTCGGCGTCGATGAGGTTGTCGTCGTCTTCTGGCTCTTCACCTGGGGGATCCAGCAGGTGCGGCACGGTGTTCAGTTCCTGAACCAGGACGTTGTCTGGCCAGATGGTTGGTTCCCGGTCGGGTTGTTCACTGGGGTAGTGGCGGCCGGTGGGTGAGGTCCAGCCGGGTGGTTCGGCTTCCGTTGCTGGGGTGGGTGTCCAGCCGCTGTTGTGCTTGAGGTGATGGTGTTTTGGGCAGAGTTGTGCCAGGTTGCTGATGCCGGTTGTTCCGCCGTGTTGCCAGGCGGTGAGGTGGTCGGCTTCGTTGTCCAGGGAGTTGTTGTTGCAGCCGGGGAAGGTGCATTTGCCGTCCCGGAGCCGGAGGGCGTGTCTCATTGCTTTGGTGATGCGGTAGCTGGTGCGTCCGATTTCCAGTGGTGCACCGTCCCGTGGGTCGATGAGGACGCGGGTGAAGGAATCCGCTCCGTCGGCGAGGAGTTTGCGGGCTAGGGACGCGGGTATGGGGCCGTAGCCGTCGAGGATGGCCGGTTCGTCCGTTTGGCCGATCAGGGCGAACACGGGGACGGTGACCAGGACGTCGGCGCGGGGTGTGGGGACTTTCCCGGCTTCGAGGCTGGTTGCGCCAGGGACCGCGGTGTTGGTGCTGGTTCCCGCTTGGCCGGTGCTGTTGTCCTGGGCACCCGGGTTATTGGTTGCGTCGATGTGATCGTTGGTTCCGAAGCGAGTGTCGTCGGGGATGCCGAGGTCCGCAGTGGGTTCGTCGGACCCGACAAGCCTGGCAAGCCCGAGGAATTCATCAGGGAACTGTTCCCGGCTGGCTTCCATGTCCCCGCTGCGTGCGAGGGTGCTGCCGCGCCCGTTGCCGGCGGCGTCTGTGGTGGTAGTTATGGCTTGGACGGGGGCCAGGAGGCGGCGGGTGAACTCGTCAGCTCTGATCTGGGTGAGGGTTCGGGTTTCGTTGGGGCCTTGCAGGCCGCGGGCGATGGCCGTGGTTTTGCTCCAGGCCGCTAACGCGGTGTCGGCGGGGAGGTAGGCGGAGATCCAAGCCATGCCGTCCCGGTCAGGGGTAAATTCGACCCGCCGGTTGGCCGCGGATTTGGCGTGGCGTTTTTCGATGGAGTTGGGGTGGTGGCGTTCGCGCCAGGCCCGAACCTTCGACCTCAACCGTGAAGGAACCAGCTGCCCAGCCGGACAGCCCCGGGCAGGATTCGGCGCATCAGGGTCCAAAAAGTGGTCCGCTAACGCCACAGCGCTGGCGTGGTCCAGGTTCTCGGTTTCGTCGGCGATGATCCTGGCGCCCTGCCAGGACAACGCCCCGGAAGACAGATTGCCGTAGACCGAGGGGAGGGAGCAAACCCGCCGGGCTTGGGTGAGGAACGCCCCTGCGGCCCCGGCGCTGATGGTCAGGATCCCGGCAATTTCTTCCACTGCCGATATTTCCGTGTAGCTGCGGTCGTGGGTGGAGGCGTCGGGTGGGGTCATGGCCTGCCGCAAGTCGAGGCACTGGGCGGCATCGCCGGCCTTGAGCGCGGCAACCTGCGCCTCGAGCCGCTTTTCCAGGCTGAGTCGCTCCAGCCGGATCCGGTAGAGCCGGTCCAAAAGATCAACCCCGGCGCCGGCGTCAGCCCCCACCGAAACACCGGTGGCCAAGGCTTCCTCTTCAAGGAACAGCGCGTTGATGGCAGCCGTGGTGGCAAAAACACCCTCCATTACCGCTGCCGTGCCTGCGCCGTTTCCCATACCTGAATCATCGCGGGAGGGTACGACAGTAACTGTGCACGCCCGCCCCAAGAGGGAGGCCAAGCCCAGCCAGCCCAACGCCGTCGTAATTCCCCAATCCCAGCCGAAGGGCGATAGTCAGCTTGCTTATTACTTTCGCGCTTCCTAGGCTGGTAGCTGTCAGGCAAACAACTCTCGTGGCGGAACTTGGCGCGCCAAAAGCGGGCCTGGGCCGCCTCAGATGAGGAGGAACAATGTCAGAACACAACATCGCAGGCAAGAAGGTTGCATTCCTGCTGACCGACGGCGTGGAGCAGGTTGAACTGACCAGCCCCTGGCAGGCCGTGAAGGACGCCGGCGGACAGCCCACGCTCGTGGCCCTCAAGACCGGCAAGCTGCAGGGCTTCAAGGGCACGGAAAAGGGCGACACCTTTGACGTGGACCTCACTGTTGCCGAGGCTAACGCCTCCGACTTCGACGCCCTGGTCCTGCCGGGCGGCGTGGTCAACGCGGACCACCTCCGCGTGGACAAGGATGCGCAGAGCTTCACCCGGAGCTTCTTTGAGCAGCACAAGCCCGTTGCCTCCATCTGCCACGGGCCATGGATGCTCATCGACGCCGGCGTGGTCCGCGGCCGGAACGTCACGTCCTACCACACGCTGGAAACAGACCTGAAGAACGCCGGGGCAAACTGGACGGACCAGGAAGTGGTGGTTGACCAGGGCCTGGTGACGAGCCGCAACCCCGGCGACCTTCCGGCATTCAACAGCAAGCTGGTGGAGGAAATCTCCGAAGGCCAGCACGCAGGCCAGACGGCCTGACACCTTCTGTTCCCTCAGGGTTTGAAAAAGATCCGGCGCGGAGGAATTACTCCAACCGGTAGAGTGTTGGCATCTGCAGCGGCCATGTTCGCGCACCACACTCATTACTCTCCCTGAGGGAACACTCATGTCTACCGAAGTCTCGCCGAACGCCAGCGGCCCGTCCGTCCAATCCGAAGGAATACAGCCCGCCGCGCCGGAGAAGATGTCCCGGGAGTCGGTGACCATCATCAGCACGCTGTTGGTGGCGACGTTTGTGGTGATCCTCAACGAGACCATCATGAACGTCGCCCTGCAGCGGCTCATGGTGGACCTCCAGGTGGACGCGCCCACGGTTCAGTGGCTCTCCACCGGGTTCATGCTGACCATGGCCGTGGTGATTCCCACCACCGGATTCATTCTCCAGAGCCTGTCCACCCGTGCCGTGTTCATGCTGGCCATGGGGCTCTTCGCCGGAGGTACCGCTTTGGCTGCGGTCGCGCCGGGATTCGAGGTCCTGCTGCTGGCACGCATCATCCAGGCGGGTGGCACCGCAATTATGCTGCCGCTGTTGATGACCACCATCCTCACGCTGGTCCCGATCGCCAAGCGCGGGGCCGTGATGGGCAACGTGAGCATCGCCATCTCCGTGGCCCCTGCCATGGGCCCCACAGTTTCGGGACTGATCCTGGAGCACTTCACCTGGCGCTTTATGTTCGTGTTCGTCCTGCCGGTGGCCCTCGCGGCGCTGGCCATCGGGGCGAAATACCTCACGAACGTGGGCGAAGCCGAGAAGACGAAGCTGGACTTCCTGTCCGTGCTCCTCACCGTCCCGGCGTTCGGCGGCCTGGTCTACGGCCTGAGCCAGATCGGCGGCGGCCACGGCGGCCAGGCCGGCCCGGGCGCGGTTGCCATCGCGGCACTGGTGATTGGCGTCGCCAGCCTGGCGGTCTTCGTCCTGCGGCAGGTTCGACTGCAAAAGGCCGAGGCCCCGCTGCTGGACCTCCGTGCGTTCAACTTCCGGATGTTCACCGTCTCGGTGCTGCTGATGGTGGTGGCCATGATGGCGTTGTTCGGCGGCGTCATCCTGCTGCCGCTCTACCTCCAGGAAATCCGCGGCCTGGGATCCCTCGAAACGGGCCTCGCGCTGCTCCCGGGCGGCCTCGCGATGGGCCTGCTGGGCCCGGTCATCGGCCGGCTCTTCGACAAGGTGGGCCCGCTGCCGCTCACCGTCACCGGTTCCATCCTGATGGTTCTCACCTTGTGGCAGTTTTCAATGCTCGACGCCGGCACGGCAGTCTGGTGGACTGTCACCCTGCATGTGGGGCTGAGTTTCGGGCTGGCGCTGCTGTTCACTCCCGCGTTCACCACCGGCCTGAACCCGCTCCCGCCGCACCTGTACTCGCACGGTTCTGCGATCATGAGCACCACGCAGCAGGTGGCCGGTGCGGCCGGGACGGCGCTGCTGGTATCCATCTTCGCGGTGGTGTCGGCGACGTCGGGCCTCGTCGCCGGGATGAGCGCCGCCTTCCTGACGGCAACCGTCATAGCCTTTGCCGCCGTCGTGCTTTCGGCGATGATGCGCAAGACGGAAGGCGTAACTGCAGGACACGGCGCGGGGCACTGACTGACCAGCAAATGAAATAGCCCTTGCACCCCTCGTGGGCGCAAGGGCTATTTTGCTTTGTTACCCGGCGTAGAACTCCGCCAGCTCCTTGATGAGGACGTCCGGTGCCTTAATGGCGCCGTCGTGTCCATACCCGGGAAGGATGGTGTAGCTGGAACCGGAGAGGACGTCGTGGATCTGGCCGCACGCCACTCCGAAGTAGGCCGGGCTCTTCTCGCCCACTACGATCAGGGTTTCCAGCGGCAACGCCAGGAAGGGTTCGGCCGGCATGTCCGCGGCGATGATCGCCTTGATTTCGCGGACGCCGGTGCGCATCAGTTCGCGTTGCTGCTTGCCCTCGGATGTGCCGGCGGTCAGTTTGTTGGCCAGGGTCAGCATGGACAGCGGCATCCGGGACGAGAATGGCCCGCCTTCTTCGAGCCCGCGCTGGATCACGGCGAGGGCGCGGTCATCATCGCCGGCGGCAGCCGCGGCCTCATACTCGGCGATCCACTCCGCTTTGACGGAGTGGTTGACGGAGACGGCGGGGTCGTACACGGCGAGCCGCTCCACCGGCAGGGTCCGCGCCGCGTGCAGGGCTACGGCGCCGCCGAAACTGTGGCCGAAGACATCCGTGCTGGACGTGTGTTTCATGACGGTATCCAGGTCGCGGATGTCCACATCCAGCATGTAATCCTCCGGCTGGGGCGACGACGATCCCCGGCCCCGGCGGTTGAATGTGTGCACCGGGCGGCTCAAGGCTGCGCTGAGCTTCTGGGCGAACTTGGTGTAATCGGCCGCGGTGACCATGGAGGGCGGGATGACCACTACGCCCGAACCGGCGGAAGCAAGTTCCGCGCCGGTGGAGAAGAGCTCCAGAGTGCCGCCGTCGGGGGTCCTGATGTTCTCACGCGTCATGGTCCGAGCCTAGCCGAGCAAGCTGGGCGTCAGCATCACGCCGCCCGGGTGCGGCTCGGGAGAAACGCGCGGTGCCTTGTGAGTTTTTGTCCAGATACGGTGAGTTCCAAGCCGTCGAAGTCGCCATATCTGGACAAAAACTACTGTGAGTCTTGCAGTGGCTGGTCTGGGACTAGCTGGCAGTGTTGATGCCGGTCGTTCTGTCTGGCGCGTGACTCGAAAAACAAATTGCCCTTGAGGGTGCCTTTCCCCCGACTTGTCCGCGCTGGGTGGAGCGGCCGGCGTTGACCTGTCCCACGTCGGTGGCTTGATTAGAAGCTTGCCCAGCCCCTGCGGTTGTGGCTCATCACAGTATTGCCTCGAAGTGACTCCTCCCAGGTTCAGTGCCGGTCGTGATGCGACCAGTCTTGCCCGTTCGAAAGGAAGGAGGGTGGCCGTCTTGACTATCGTTGCGCAGACCCGCCCGTTCGTAATCGGCGTGGACTGCCACGCCCGCACACACACTTACGCCGTCATCGAGGCCAGCACCAAGCGGCGGGTCGCGTGCGAGCAGTTCCCGACCACCCCGGCAGGGATTTCCCGCGCACTTGCCTGGGTAGGCCGACGGACAGACGGCGATATGGGGTGTCTATGGGCCGTTGAAGGTATCGGCTCTTATGGGGCACGTCTGGCCAGGGCAGTAACCGACGCCGGCTATGACGTCACCGAAGCTCCACGGATGGGCGCCCGAGGCCGCCGGGGGATCGGCAAATCCGATCCGCTGGACGCCGCCGCCATCGGAACCGCTGTCCTCGGCTTAGAGGAGTCCCAGCTCCGAGCTCCGCGCCGGGATGAGGGTACCCGTGCCGGACTCAGGATCTTGAGCGCAGCCCGGGATCAGTTGACCCGGGACCGAACAATGAATGTCAATGCACTCATCGCCTTACTCCGGGCACACGATCTGGGAATCGACGCTCGAAAGCCTCTGGTTCCGGCCCAGATCGCCACGATTACCAGATGGCGGGAACGACAGGAGCAGATTGAACTGTCCACCGCGCGCGAGGAAGCAGTTCGGTTGGCGCGCCGCGTTCTCGAAGTGACCGCGCAGCTGACTGCGAACCAGAAGCGCATGACAGAGCTGATCCAGCAAAGCCCCGCTGCGCCGCTGTTGGAGATGGCGGGCGCCGGGGCTGTCTCGGTCGCTGCTGTCCTGACAGCTTGGTCGCATCTAGGAAGGGTTCGCAGCGAAGCTGCCTTCGCCTCACTGGCAGGGGTGAATCCCTTGCCAGCCTCAAGCGGTAACACTGTCCGGCACAGGCTCAACCGGGGTGGTGATAGGCGCCTCAACCGAGCCCTGCACACCATCACCATGACCAGGATGGTCCAATGACCCCGGGACACGGGACTACGTCGCCAAACGCACCGACGAAGGCCGCAGCTACCGCGAAATCCGCAGATCCCTCAAGCGCTACATCGCCCGAATCCTCTACCGCCAACTCAACTCCCTTTACGCCAAAGCGGAACGGCCCGATCCCACATTGCCGGGACAGACCCTTACCCGGAATAGGAGCGCACGAATGTACGGTTGAGCATGCCGGGCTTCGGGTTAGTGGCTGTGCGACGTGTGGGTGTCGGGTGCAGGCGCTGCGGGGGCGCCCGTCGGCTTGTCGAGGGTGCGGTCTTCGCTGGTCGGAGCCTCCGCGGGTGCCTGCGACGGTGCCGGCGTGGAGTCGTGGCTGTGGCTCCCGGAGTCGAGGGTGCTTGCGAGGGCGGACATGCCGAACCACGTCAGCACGGCGACCAACACGACACCTGCGGCAAACGGGCTGACCAGATGGCGCAGGCCGCCCTTGGCGTCCTTGGCGATGAACGCGACGTACGACATCAGCAGGCCGATCGGAGTCATCCAGGCGCTGCGCTCGGGGAACTGTTCGAAGTGCTGGATGCCGCCGCCGACCAGGCCGACGCCGAAGGAGAGCAGGAGCGAGAACGCGACGAGCGAGATGGCCCGGCCCAGCAGCGGGCGCTCATCGACGAGCACGAACTCGTTGACGATGGTGCCGAGGAGGAATACGAACGCACCGACGACGCAGATGATCGTGTACAGGCCCGGGTTGACCGGATAGTGCACGACGGCGCCGGCGATAAGGGCCGCACCCATGAAGTAGAGCATCGCGCCGATGTAGCGCGAGTAGAGCGAGGGAGTCCGTTTCGCGAGCTCTGCCTCATAGGAGGCAACGTCTTCGCGGCTGAGGTCGTTCTGAACGGTCATTTCTGGTGAGTCTTTCGTTTTCGGGCAGCAGGCAGCCGTAGCGCCGATACCGGAGGTTGGTGCGGCGGGAGGCACCCGGCCGCCTCAGGCGCAAAAGTGCACCAGGCACGGCTTCACCCCAAGACCTGCCAGAAGCAGGCCAATAATGGATTTCCCGTCTCTGCCGGACGAAAAGCGAACGGACCCCGGGCAGCGGCAGAGGAAATCTATTCGGGAGTGCCGCCTCAAAGAGAAACCGGCACGACTTAGACCGTACTTCAGACCAGCAATGTTTGTCACATTCCGGTAACGGCGTGTCCGCCGTAGCACGGGATGCGCAGTTGCTCTTTATACCCGGCCGGGGTTCAGGATGCGTTTTCTTGGGTGTTGTCAGTGACATGGAAGTCCGGGCTAAGGCAGGGAAACATAGGTCGATGGCGGATCCCCGGCCCCGCGGTTTTCGGGACAGGACCCAGAACGCACGCCCGATCCCCAGCCGGAGGCCTTCCCGCTCAGCTCGCCACCCTCTGGTTCCGATTGCCGGGAGCGGTTCTCCGGGAACCAATTCGGGACTGCTGCGTCATCCTCTTTAAGGAAGAAGGTGTGTGATCCTATGAGCATGGCAACCGAGGCAGTGCGGACGTCGGCGCAGCACGAATGGTTCGCGGACGAGGTCCAGGCGCTGCTGCCGAAGCTCTACGGCGCCGCGGTGAAACTGTGCCGCGACCGCACCGACGCTGAGGACTTGGTCGCCGAGGCGCTTACACGGGCCTGGGCGAAGCTCCCAACGCTCGCGGACCGCGGCACCTTCCAGGGATGGCTCTTCCGGATCCTCACCAACGTATACATTTCGCAGTACCGCGCCGCTCGTGTCCGCCCTGAGGAAGAGTCGTTGGGGGCCGACGCCGGGGACTTCTCGATCTTTGAGCGCATCCACCAGCCGATCCTGCTGTGGTGGGGCAACCCGGAGCAGGAGTTCTTCGACGGGCTGCTGCGGGCCGACCTGCAGGCCGCGCTCGACTCGCTCCCGGAGCCCTACCGCTCGGCCGTGGTGCTCGTGGATGTCTATGAGCTGTCCTACAAGGACGCCGGCGCCGCGCTCAGCGTGCCCGTCGGCACCGTCCGGTCGCGCCTCTCCCGGGGGCGCGCCCTGATGCAGAAGAACCTTTGGCGGTACGCCGGACCAGGCTACAGGCCGGCACAGGGGGAGGGAGAACCAGAATGAGGCCCACACTGATCACCTCGTGTGAGGAAGCCATCCGCGTGCTCGCCGAGCATCTCGACCACGAGCTGAGCGGGCGGCTGGAGGCCGAGCTGAATGCCCACCTGGAGACGTGCCGCAGCTGCTGCTCTCGGGCAGATTTCGAGCGCGAGCTGAAGGCGCGCATCCGTGACCTCGGAGCCGAGCCGGTGGACCGCGGCGTCGCCGACCGGGTGCAGGCGCTCCTGCGCAGCTTCGCCGACACCCCCACCCCATGAATCAGAAAGGCCAGTGAGATGGTCGTCATCACCTCGGACCAGCGCCAAGTCATCTTCGACGCCGTCGTCGCGATGTACACGAGCGTGGCCTACAGCCCCGGGCAGGGATACCACTTCCCGACCGGCCGGGCGGCGGCGGAGTACGTCGGCTATCCGCCGGGCCTCCTTGACCGGCTGCCCGCCGCGGCGGTCGAGTCCTTCGCCGGCGTCGGCTACCCGTTCGCGGCCGAGGTCCTCAGACCGGGCGACAAGGTGCTCGACATCGGCTCGGGCTCGGGGACGGACCTGCTCGTCGCGGCCCTGTCCGTGGGCGCCGAGGGCTTCGTGTACGGGGTTGACATGACGGAAGCGATGCGCGACAAGGCCAGGGCCAACGCCCGTATCGCCGGAGCGGACAACGTCGAGGTTTTGGAGGGCAACGCCGAGAACCTCCCCCTCGAGGACGGCAGCGTGGACGCCGTCACGAGCAACGGTGTGATCAACCTCGTCCCGGCCAAACGGAAGGCGGTCGCCGAGATGCACCGAGTGCTCAGGCCCGGCGGCTGGGTGCAGATCGCCGACATCGTGGTCGAGGACCTGCCCTCTGATGCCTGCCGCGCGAAGCCGCGGCTGTGGGCCGAGTGCATCGTGGGGGCGACGACGCAGGCCGACTACCTGCGGATGTTCACCGAGGTGGGCTTCACCGCAGTGGAACGCTTGGGGGACCTGGACTACTTCGCCGCGAGCAGCAGCGCCTCCACCCGGGCCACGGCCAGCGGGTTCGGCGCCCACACCATGGTGATGCGCGCCCACAAGCCCGCTTAGAACGATAGCCAGCATCACCGGCAGACAGCGCAGCAGTCCGCCGAGCAGAACAAAAATGTCCAAAACAACAACTATGAGGAGATTGTCATGTCCGCGCCCACCGAAGCCGTCGAACTCAACGGCATCAGCGTCACGCAGCTCGCCGACACCATCGGGGCCATCCAGGGCGAACCGTCCATCGCGCAGTTCCGCTTCCGCGCCAGCACCAGCTGGCAGGGCGGAGGCCGGAGCCAGACCCGGATCAAGGGGTTCTATGGTGCGAACGCGGAGGACTCGTCCAGGACGGAGCCCTTCACCCTGACCGGCGACGAGCCGGCGGTGCTGCTCGGCAGCAACACCGCACCCAATGCGGTCGAGGCTGTGCTGCACGCCCTCACATCATGCCTGACCGTCGGATTCGTTTACAACGCCGCCGCCAAGGGGATCACGGTGCGCAGCCTCGACTTCGACATAGAGGGTGAGCTCGACCTGCACGGCTTCCTCGGCCTCTCCCGAGACGTCCGGCCCGGCTACCAGAAGATCGGGATCACGTACCGGGTCGACGCCGATGCCTCCGACGAGGAGGTAGAAGAGCTGTGCCGCTACGTCCAGCGCACCTCGCCCGTGCTCGACATCGTCCGCAACCCGGTCGAGGTCACCCTGGCACGGAGCCGATGAAGCGAGGAAGGGCCGCGCAAGTGTGAAATGCACCCCGAGCTCTAATCGGTGGGCTTAGTTTGAGTCGGCGCTTTTGACCGCAGCAGCCAGGAGATCCAGCCAGTCGCCGCGGTCCAGTTGCTTCAACTGAAGATAACCGACGCACGGGAGGGGAACCCAAGGTAGCGCGGAACCTGCTTGGCGTAATCAGCGTAGGACTCTCCGAAGAGCCGTGCCACCATGGCCTCTTCGTGGCGGACACCGAGGTGTTCAGCGAGCCCTGCGGCCGGCATCGTGGCGAGGACCCACGATGAACCGGCGAGGGCTCCCGCGCCCAGATGGATGAACCACCACCCGACGTACATGGGATGGCGGGTGATGGCGTACGGGCCGGTCGTGACCAGTTCCTCCGGCCGCTCCAGCGCGAAGGGCCCAGCCGTACGCCGTCGCCGTTCGGCCAGAGCCCAAAGATTCAGGGCGGCGCCGGCGAGGACCAGTCCCGTTCCCGCCACCCTCCGGAAGGGGCGCGAGCCGGGAAGCGGCACCGGACGGACCCGGTCAAGGACCAGAGCCAGGGCTAGGCCGGTCATTTGGCCGGGCGGCAGCGGAAGGTTGGCGTACAGGATCTTGAGCGTCCCGGAAAGTGTCGCCATGCCGGAACTGTAGCTCCAAAAGCCGTTATCCCGCACCGTCGGATCGGGTGGGCATCACGTATGACAGACGCCCGACGGCAATGACAGTAATTTCAAAGGTTTCAGAAAATGGACAGTCCGGTCCTGGTGGTGAACTCGTCCAGAGCCGCGATCCCTGCCACCGAGTTTCCTGACTTGCCCCGCCCCGGGCTCCAGACACAGACAATGCAATTGTTGGGACAACGGCGATGATCCCGCCGCCCACTCCGCTCTTGCCGGGAAGCCCCACGCGGTACGCGAATTCCCCGGCCGCGTCGTAGGTTCCGCACGTCAGCATCACGGCGTTGATGCGCTTTGTTTGCGGTGTGGAGAGCAGCGCCGTGCCGTCCACCCGCACGCCGTGGCGGCCAGGAAACGGTTGGCCAGGGCAAGGTCCGTGCAGCTCATTTCCAGTGAGCACTGCAGGATGTAGTTGTCCAGGACATCCTGCACCGGGTTCTCAAGGTTGCCGCAACTTGCCAGGAAGTGGACCAGTTGCGGCGTTCCTGTTGCTGTTCCTGGCTTCGGACGCGGCCACCACGGCGTCTACATCGATCCTGCTGTTGTCACTCTCCTGCCGAAGCAGGTCAAGGACAGCCCCGGAGGCGTCCCCGGTGATGCTGAGGAGCCTGTCGGTGGCCACCAGGGCTCCTGCGTTGATGAAGGGGTTGCGTGGAATCCCGTCCTCATGTTCCAGCTGCACAAGGGAGTTGAAGGGGTTGCCGGAGGGCTCCCGGAAGACGCGGTTCCAGCTCCCGTCGCGAACCGGCGCTAACCCCAAGCGAACCAACGGGCCACATCGCTCTGCCCGAAAACAGAAAACAACCGCCAATCTACCCGCCGCCACGAACCAGCACCCATCACCGACCGTCATGAAAAATCGAGGCTAGGCGGCGCGTCGGAGCGCGCCGGAATCGGTCCTCGCTGCGCTCGGGCTGTAGAAGCGCATTTCCTGTTTTTGGCTGCTGTCCCAAGGGATTGTACGTGCCCGTTCCAGCCGGTATAGCCCCTCCAAAGTCGGGGCCTGCGGGCCGGAAATTCTTGAACCCCAGGATCCCCGCTAACTGGGATCCTCCCAAGATTTTCCGGCCCTTGCCCAAGGGTAGACAGGCTTCCATCGGGCATAGCTACGCAAGCTTCGCCAGCAGCCAAAACAACGGGGGAGAGGGGACGCTGGCCGGTCACCTAAGCCGCCTCACTCATCGGCAATTGGTCCGCGCCCGCACCCGTTTCCAGCCGCTTGACAGACATAGAAGCGTCGGGGGTGGGCTCACCCTTTGAAGTACGCCGAGATGTCCGCCACCAGTTCGTTGACCGCCGCCGGGATCGAGCCGTGGAAACCTTTGGGGGAGAGCTCGTAGGTGCTCCCCGGAACGGCAGCGTGCAGCCGCTCCGCCGTGACCTTGTAGTAGCTGGGGCTCTTGCCGCCCGCCATGAAATGGGTATTGGCGGGCAGCACGCTGAAGTCCCTGGCATGGTCGGCCTCCTTGTAGGCGGCCCGCAGTTCGCCCACGCCGCTGGGCATCACCTCACGGAACATCCTGTTGACCTTGGTCCGTGAGAGCAACGCCATCAGCCCGGCAAGGACGGGTTCCGGGATACGGGCCAGGGCCGACCCCGGGGATGTCGCCTTCTTCATGTGCGCCAGGGCGTGGCCCACCCTGCCGTTGTTGACCGCGTCCTCAAACCCGTCCAGCCAGGCGGTATCGATGCTGCCGTCGATGTTCACGGCTGCGTCGTACACGGCGAGCTTGTCCGGGACATGCGGGCTTCCGGTGAACTCCTGGACCGCGTTCAAGGCCACGGAGCCACCCAGGCTGTGGCCCAGGATGTTCCTGGCACCCGTGGCCTCAAGGACCGAGCGGACGTCGGCGATCTCGGTGCCCATGCTGTAATCGGCCGGCTGTTCGGAGGAACGGCCGCGTCCCCGGCGGTCGTACACGTCCACTGCCCAGCCCTCACCCAGGCCCTTGGCGAGGGCGATGGAGAACGGCCGGTAGATCAGGGCCGTCAGGAACGCTCCACCGATCAGCACCACCCGGCGTTCCCCCGGGGCACCCACCGTGCCGTAGCTGTACAAGGCCAGGCGGCCGCCGTCGTGTGTTGGAAGGAACCGTTCTTTCACCCGCCCCATCCTAGGCGGGAGCGGGCGCGCGAAGTCCCGGTAAACTTGATGACTGTGACTTCCCAAAACACCCCCGCCCCCAAGAACGCCCCCGAGCCCCTCGACGCCAGCGAGCAGATGCGGATCCGCATGGAGAAGCGCGCCAAACTGATCGAGCGCGGCACGGAGGCCTATCCGGTGGGAGTGGAGCGGACGCATTCGCTCGCCGAGATCCGGGAAAAGTACGCCCACCTCGAGGCGGACGACACCACCGGAGACATCGTTGGCGTCACCGGCCGCGTGGTGTTCATCCGCAACACCGGCAAGCTTTGCTTCGCAACCCTCCAGGAGGGTGGCACCGACGGCAAGGGAACCCGCCTCCAGGCCATGCTCAGCCTGGCCAGCATCGGGGAGGAAGCGCTCGCCGACTGGAAGGCCCTGGTGGACCTTGGTGACCACGTGTTCATCAAGGGCGAGGTCATCTCCTCCCGCCGCGGCGAGCTCTCCATCATGGCCGACTCCTGGGCCATGGCCTCCAAGGCGCTGCGCCCGCTGCCGGTGCTGCACGCCGAACTGAATGAGGAAACCCGTGTCCGGCAGCGCTACGTGGACCTGATGGTCCGCGACGAAGCGCGCGAGATGGTGTACACCCGCGCTGCCATCACCCGCTCCATCCGCGAAACGCTGTTCCGCCACAACTACGTGGAAGTCGAAACCCCCATCCTTAACCTGGTCCACGGCGGCGCACTGGCCCGTCCGTTCGAGACGCACATGAACGCGTTCGACCAGAAGATGACCCTGCGAATCGCCACCGAACTGTACCTGAAGCGGGCCGTGGTGGGCGGCATCGACCGCGTCTACGACATGGGCCGCGTGTTCCGGAACGAGGGCGTGGACTCCACCCACAGCCCCGAATTCACCACCCTTGAGTGCTACGAGGCGTGGGCTGACCAGTTCGTCATGGCGGAGCGCATCAAGGAGATCATCCTGGACGCCGCTGACGCCGTGGGCGCCGGCCGCACCATCCAGACCGAGGCCGGCGAGATCAACCTCGACGGCGAGTGGGCCTGGCTTGCCGTTTACCCGGGGCTGTCCGACGCCGTCGGGCAGGAAATCACTCCGGACACCCCGCTTGAGGTGCTTCGCGAAGTGGCGGAAAAGCACGAGGTCAAGGTGGACCCCAAGTGGGACGCCGAAAAGCTGGCCGTGGAGCTCTTCGGCGAAATCGTGGAACCCACCCTGCTGAACCCCACGTTTGTCTACGACTACCCGCCCTCCGCCCAGCCGCTGGCACGCCCGCACCGCAAGGACGGCCGGCTCATCGAAGCCTGGGACCTGATCATCGGCGGCATGGAACGCGGCACGGCCTTCTCCGAACTGATCGACCCCGTCATCCAGCGCGAGCGGCTCACGGAGCAGTCCCGCCACGCCGCCGCCGGCGATGACGAGGCCATGCAGCTGGACGAGGACTTCCTGCGGGCGCTGGAGTACGGCGCACCGCCCATGGGCGGCATCGGGCTGGGCATTGACCGACTGGTGATGCTGTTCACCGGCGCAGGCATCCGGGAGACCATCCTCTTCCCCCTGCTAAAGCCCGAAGGCCAGTAGGAATGGAATATGTAGCCGTCCTCTTGCCCTCCGTAGTGGTGGGCCTCCTTTTCTGGTTTGCCATGAAGGCGATTTTCAATGCCGACAAATCAGAGCGGCAGGCGGAAGCCCGTGCCCAGGCCGAGGCCGACGCGCGGGCGGCAGAGTCCGCCGAACGCCGGCAGGCCGACGAGCCGCCGTCCGGCCAGCCGAACCCCGAAGCCAAATAAAAACCCCTAATCTTCTGCGGTTATCCCCATGGAACCATTAGGCGCTTTGACGCGTTGCCATAAAGAGAGTCATACTTTTTAGGGAAACATCCTGCTTTTCTGAAAAACCACCCTTTCCAAGAGGAAGACGTTAAATGGCACAGAAAGTAAACATCATCCTCGTTGATGATCTGGATGGGGGATCCGCAGACGAGAATGTGAAGTTCGGCCTTGACGGGACGAACTACGAGATTGACCTTTCGGCGGCCAATGCCGCTGAACTCCGGTCTTCGCTGGAGCGCTTTATAGCTGCTGCACGGAAGGCATCGGGAGGCCGCACCGCCGCCCGCACGCCCAAGGCTCCGGCCGGCGGCCGCAGCAATGATTCAGCCCAGATTAGGCAGTGGGCCCGGGATAACGGGTACACCGTAAACAGCCGGGGCCGAATTCAGGCGGAAATCCAGGAAGCCTACCAAAAGGCAAATTCCTAGCAGCAGCCAGGATCTGGTTAAACCCTGCTTCCCCTCACCGGGAAGCAGGGTTTTTTCTGTTTCCGCGCACAAAAAAGAGGAGGGGTCCGGTGGCGCCCTCGGTGCAATTTACCGGTGCAGCCTGCATAGGGATGCTGCAGTACTTTTAAAAGTTCGGCGCCACCTTCGCCAACGGGCTCTTTAACAGGAGGCGGAGGCCCGTTTTCCGGCCTGTCCCCGGTGGCCGGGATGGGCCGGGAGGGAACGCCTGCGGGATATTCCCGAACTGTGCGGGTTTCCCCTGTGGCGAACACGCTCCACAAGTCCGGGCCCGCCACGTAGCATCAAAGTACGTCGTAGCTAGGAGTGTGGCGAAATGTTTGAGCGATTTACGGACCGTGCCCGTCGCGTAGTTGTGCTTGCCCAAGAAGAGGCACGCATGCTGAACCACAATTACATCGGTACCGAACACATCCTCTTGGGTCTGATCCATGAGGGTGAGGGCGTTGCCGCCAAAGCTCTTGAGTCCTTGAGCATTTCGCTCGACGGCGTCCGCGAGCAGGTGCAGGAGATCATCGGGCAGGGCCAGCAGGCGCCGTCCGGGCACATCCCCTTCACTCCCCGTGCCAAGAAGGTACTGGAGCTCTCGCTGCGCGAGGCACTCCAGCTGGGCCATAACTACATCGGCACCGAGCACATCCTGCTCGGCCTCATCCGCGAGGGTGAGGGCGTTGCCGCCCAGGTGCTGGTGAAGCTGGGTGCCGACCTCAACCGCGTGCGCCAGCAGGTCATCCAGCTCCTCTCCGGCTACCAGGGCAAGGAAAGCACCGGCGCCGGCGTCGGGTCGGGCCAGCCCGAAGGTGCTCCCGCCGGTTCCGTTGTCCTGGACCAGTTCGGCCGCAACCTGACCCAGGCTGCCCGCGAGAACAAGCTGGACCCGGTAATCGGTCGCGAGCAGGAGATGGAACGCGTCATGCAGGTCCTCTCCCGCCGCACCAAGAACAACCCCGTGCTCATCGGCGAACCCGGGGTCGGCAAGACCGCCGTCGTCGAAGGCCTTGCCCAGGCGATTGTCCGCGGCGACGTCCCGGAGACCATCAAGGACAAGCAGCTGTACACCCTGGACCTCGGTTCCCTGGTGGCAGGCTCCCGTTACCGTGGTGACTTCGAAGAGCGCCTGAAGAAGGTCCTCAAGGAGATCCGCACCCGCGGCGACATCATCCTGTTCATCGACGAAATCCACACCCTGGTTGGTGCCGGTGCCGCCGAAGGCGCCATCGATGCTGCGTCCATCCTGAAGCCCATGCTGGCCCGCGGTGAGCTGCAGACCATCGGTGCCACCACGCTGGACGAGTACCGCAAGCACATCGAGAAGGACGCCGCGCTGGAGCGCCGCTTCCAGCCGATCCAGGTCAAGGAACCCTCCGTGGCGCACGCCATCGAGATCCTCAAGGGCCTGCGTGACCGCTACGAGGCACACCACCGCGTCACCATCACCGACGGCGCCCTGGCCTCTGCCGCCAGCCTCGCCGAACGCTACATCTCGGACCGCTTCCTGCCGGACAAGGCGATCGACCTGATCGACGAGGCAGGCGCACGGCTGCGCATCCGCCGCATGACCGCTCCGCCGGAGCTTAAGGCCATGGACGAGCGCATCGCCAAGCTGAAGATGGAGAAGGAATCCGCCATCGACGCGCAGGACTTCGAAGGCGCAGCTTCGCTCCGCGACAAGGAGCAGAAGATGATCGCCGAGCGTTCCGAGAAGGAACGCCACTGGAAGTCCGGCGGCATGGATGACATCTCCGAGGTGGACGAGGACCTCATCGCAGAGGTGCTGGCCAACTCCACGGGCATCCCCGTCTTCAAGCTGACCGAGGAAGAGTCCTCGCGCCTGCTGAAGATGGAAGAGGAACTGCACAAGCGCGTCGTCGGCCAGGACGAGGCCATCAAGGCACTGTCCCAGGCCATCCGCCGCACCCGTGCAGGGCTCAAGGACCCCAAGCGCCCCGGTGGCTCGTTCATCTTCGCCGGCCCCACCGGCGTCGGCAAGACCGAGCTGGCCAAGGCACTCGCGGAGTTCCTGTTCGGTGAAGAGGACGCCCTCATCACGCTGGATATGTCCGAGTACTCGGAGAAGCACACCGTCTCGCGGCTGTTCGGTGCCCCTCCGGGCTACGTCGGCTACGAAGAGGGTGGGCAGCTGACCGAGAAGGTCCGCCGCCGTCCGTTCTCCGTGGTGCTGTTCGACGAAGTTGAGAAGGCCCACGCTGACCTCTTCAACTCGCTCCTGCAGATCCTGGAAGACGGCCGCCTGACCGACTCCCAGGGCCGCGTGGTGGACTTCAAGAACACCGTGATCATCATGACCACCAACCTGGGTACCCGGGACATCTCCAAGAGCGTTGCCACCGGTTTCCAGTCCGGCACCGACACGCAGACCGGCTACAACCGGATGCGTGCCCGCGTGACCGAGGAACTCAAGCAGCACTTCCGCCCCGAGTTCCTGAACCGCGTGGATGACGTAGTGGTGTTCCCGCAGCTCACCCAGGACGAGATCATCGAGATCGTGGACATGTTCGTCACCCGCCTGGAGAAGCGCCTCAAGGACAAGGACATGGGCATCGAGCTCACCAAGGCCGCCAAGGTGCTCCTGGCCACCCGTGGCTATGACCCCGCAATGGGTGCCCGGCCGCTGCGCCGCACCATCCAGCGCGAGATCGAGGACCAGCTCTCCGAGAAGATCCTCTTCGGCGACATCCACGCCGGCGACATCGTGGTGGTGGACGTGGAAGGCGAAGGCGACGACGCCAAGTTCACGTTCGCCGGCAACGCCAAGCCGCGCATCCCGGAGATCGCTCCGAGCGTCTAACTCCGTCTCCACAAAAGCCCCGCCGCTCCGAAAGGAGCCGGCGGGGCTTTTGCATCCCTGCCGCACGGTATGGCGAAACGGCCGCCGGTACTGTGATGCGGGGCACAAACGGTGTTGAATCTGAGGCATGGCTATTTTGAACCCGGTGATCCCGGGCGATCAACCACAGACCCCTTTCCACGACCTCGACCACTACCTGTCCATCCCCCGGGTTAGCGGGCTTACCCTGAGCTCCGACGGATCCCGCCTTGTCACAACCGTCAGCACCCTGAACGGGAAAGGCACCGAGTTCGCCACTGCGCTGTGGGAGCTGGATCCGGCCGGCCACCGGCACGCCCGGCGCATCACCCGCAGCGCCAAGGGCGAGGCCGGCGCCGCCTTCGCCGCGAACGGGGACGTCTACTTCACCTCCGGGCGGCCCGACCCGGACAGCCCGGATGAGGATCCTGTCAATGCCCTCTGGCTGCTTCCTGCCGACGGCGGTGAAGCGCGGGTGGTCCTCAACCGGCCCGGCGGTGTCGCCGGGGTGTTGACGGCCAGGGACGCGGACGCCGCCTTCGTGACCGCCGAGGTCCTGGCCGGCTCCGCCGACGGGGAAGACGACGCCCGGCGCCGCAAAGCCCGCAAGGACAACAAGGTCTCGGCCATCCTGCACAGTGAATATCCCGTGAGGTTCTGGGATGCCGACCTTGGGCCCGGGCAGCCGCGGATCTTCGCCGTCGAACCGGGAGAGGACAGCGGGCCGGGCAAGCCGACTACGGTGGATGCGTCCGCACCGCTGGCCCTGCGGAACCTGACACCCGGCGCCGGGAACCGGCTGCGGGAGGCGGAGACGGTTGCCAGCCCGGACGGCAGGACAATCTACACGAGCATGACCAAGCCACTCGCCCGCGCGGACAGCCGGTCCGTCCTGGTGGCCGTGGACGTGGCGTCCGGCGGCATGACTGTGGTTCTGGATCATGAAGGCATGAGCTACTTTCCCGGCCCCGTCAGCCCCGACGGCAGGACGCTGGTGGTGGTCAGCGAGAGCGACTCCACGCCGCGCCGGGCGCCGGAGGTCAAGCTTCACCTGCTGGACGTCTCGAACCCCGCCGATGGGGCCGCGGACCTGCGACCCTTGGCCCACGACTGGGACCGCTGGGCCAAGCCGGCTGCCTGGCTGCCGGACGGTTCAGCCATCCTGGCCACGGCAGACGACGACGGCGCGTCGCCCCTTTTCCGGATCAGCCTTCCGGCGTCTGCCGCGGAAGTGAGCGTCTCCCGGGTGACGCAGGACGCGGCGGCCTATACCGACGTCGTGGTTTCACCGGACGGGCGCGCTGCCTACGCGTTGCGCAGCTCTTACGCGTTTCCGCCCGAAGCGGTACGCATCGACCTGGCAACAGGGGAAACCACGCGGCTGCCGGCACCCGCGGAACGGCCCGCGTGTCCGGGAAGCCTGCAGCGCATCGCGGCCACGGCCCGGGACGGGTCGCGGGTGCCGGCCTACCTTGCCCTGCCGGAGGAAGCCTCGGCCGGCAGCCCCGCCCCGCTGCTCCTCTGGATCCATGGCGGACCACTGGCATCGTGGAACGCGTGGACCTGGCGCTGGAATCCCTGGCTTCTCACTGCCCGCGGCTATGCGGTGCTGCTGCCGGACCCCGCCCTGTCCACGGGCTACGGCCAGGCCTACATCCAGCGGGGATGGGGCGCCTGGGGGAAAGCACCCTTTACTGATCTCATGGCCGTGACGGACGCTGCCGTTGAGCGGCCGGACATTGACGCCTCACGGACGGCTGCCATGGGCGGCTCCTTCGGCGGCTACATGGCCAACTGGGTGGCCGGCCAAACGGACAGGTTCGACGCCATCGTGACCCATGCCAGCCTGTGGGCCCTGGACCAGTTCGGCCCCACCACGGACGCCTCCCAGTACTGGCTGAAGGAAATGACGGAAGAGATGGCCCTGGAGAACTCTCCGCACCTCCATGTAGAGAAGATCAGCACCCCCATGCTGGTCATCCACGGGGACAAGGACTACCGGGTGCCCATCGGGGAAGGCCTGAGGCTTTGGTACGAGCTGCTCTCCAAATCCCAGCTGGCCGCCGACGCCGACGGCCAGATTGCCCACCGGTTCCTGTATTTCCCTGATGAGAACCACTGGGTCCTCCAGCCGCAGCACGCCAAAGTCTGGTACCAGGTCGTGGAATCGTTCCTGGCCAAAAACGTCCTGGGCAAGGACGTGGCATTGCCGCCTGAGCTGGGACTTTAGCCACAGTGTGCCGCGCGTTCCTTTGGCCGGGGCGCGCGGCCGCCGGCGTCATTTGCCGCTTGCTGCTCCTTCGTCGCTTTGACGCAAGCTACACAAATGACCCCGGCGCCCGCGCTTGTACTTTCATGTCCCGTTGCCAGCGCCCCAGGACACCTACGTCGTCGTGAGCATCTAGTTACCGACGGGGCGTTTTCGGCCGTATTTGATGTGGAAGTAGGCGTAGCAGGCCGCTACGAATGGGATTCCGAAGTAGAGCGCTGTGGCCTGGGTGGGGTCGAAACCGATGCCGATCAGCGAGATCACACACAGCAGGAACGCGGTGATGGGCAGCAGCGGGAACAGCGGCGCCCTGTACCCAAGGTCAGCGTGCCGGCCTCCTGCGCGCAGGAACGCCCGGCGGTGGAAAAAGTGTGACGCCGTGATGGACATCCACACGCCCACTGTCGCGAAACCGGCGATGGACACCAGGACCAGGTACACCGTGGTGGGTGCCACCACGCTGCTGACCAGCGAGGCAAGGCCGCCCAGCATGCTGACGCACAGGGCGAGCATCGGGATGCCCCTCTTGGTCAGCCTGCCCAGCGCTTTCGGTGCATGTCCCTCGTCAGCGAGTGAGAAAAGCATGCGGGCGCAGGAAAACAGGCCGCAGTTGCCCGCCGACAGAAGCGCCGTGATGATGACGAAGTTCATGATGTCGGCGGCGTAGGGGATGCCCAGCTGCGAGAAGACGACGACGAAGGGGCTGACCTCGAGCGACGTCTCCTCGTACGGGACGGTACAGGCGATCACGGTGATCGCGCCAACAAAGAAGATCAGAAGCCGGATCACGGTGGTCCGCATCGCCTTTGGGATGTTGACGGCGGGATTGGCTGTTTCTCCGGCGGCCACGCCAATAAGCTCGGACCCGGAAAAAGCGTAGAAGACCGCAAGCGTGGTTATCAATACGCCGGTAATTCCGTTGGGGAACAGGCCCTGGGGTGTGTTGAGGTTCTCGCCCAGCAACGGGTAGCCGTCCTCGGCCAGCGGATGGAAGCCGAGCAGGGCCGCGCCGCCCAGGACGATCAGTCCGATCACTGCGGCGACCTTGATCAGGGCAAACCAGAACTCAGATTCGCCAAAGACGCGGGAGGAAACGGCGTTCAGCGTGAACAGGACGGCGGCGAAAACCAGGCACCAGACCCACACATCAACCTGCGGAAACCAGCGCTGCATCAACAACCCGGCGGCGGTGAACTCCGAGCCAAGCGCTACCGCCCAGCACAACCAGTAAAGCCATGCCGTAGCAAACCCGGTGGCCGGGCCGATGGCCCTGGCGGCGTATATATGGAAGGCGCCGGACACCGGGTAGGCCACGGCGAGTTCACCCAGGCACGCCATCACCATGTAAACGACGGCGGCCCCGATGAGATAAGCGATAATCGCGCCGAGCGGGCCGGCCTGGGCGATGGTGTAGCCGGAGCTGAGGAAAAGCCCGGAGCCGATGACACCTCCCATCGCAATCATCACGAGGTGCCGGGCCTCCATGGAGCGCCGAAGTCCCCGCTGTCCTTCTTCCTCGGTAATGCTGTCTGACAGGGTTGGGGAGCCTAAAGCCATTTTTCCTCCGGGACGGGCGACGTTGCCCATAGGGTGACGGGGGTAACAGTCGAAACACTGCTGGGTGGCGCTTCACCTGCGCAAACGCAGCCGGCCCGCATCTTGGAAGTCTGCGGAGTCACCCCGGTTTTGCGCGTCCGAGCATAAGCATTGCTGTTACTACCCCTGATTATGAAGCTCCTGATCTGTGGCTCTGGCGTGAGGGCAGGTTCCAGGCTGCGGGACTGACTTAGCGCCGCCCTTGAGCGCGGGCGAACTAGGATTGGCCTGTGACCGACTCCTTCCATATCCGCCCTGCCCGTACGAGTGATGTGTCCGCCATCAAGAAGCTGGTGGCGCCGCTGGCAGACCAGCGGATCCTGATGGCAAAGGAAACGGTGGCCTACTACGAAAGCCTCCAGGAGTTCAGGATCGCGGAGTCCAGCGAAGGCGAGGTCATCGGCTGCGGGGCGTTGCATGTCATGTGGGAGGACCTGGCTGAAGTGCGCACGCTGGCCGCCTCCGAGGACTGGCGCGGCAGGGGAGTGGGTCACGTGCTCGTGGAGAGCCTGCTCGACGAAGCCCGCGCCCTGGGCGTGGCCCGGGTCTTCTGCCTCACCTTTGAGGTGGACTTCTTCAAGCGCCACGGTTTCGAAGTCATGGCGGACCAGTCCGCCGTGGATCCCGAGGTCTACTCGGAGCTCCTGCGATCCCACGACGAGGGCGTCGCCGAGTTCCTGGACCTGGCGCGGGTCAAGCCCAACACCCTCGGTAACACCCGCATGATCCGCTTCCTTTAGGAGGCATGTCCCGGCCGTTTCCATACGGCCAAAACCGAACTGCAGCTCCTTGTCCGCGGGCTGGTTTATGCCCCCGGCGACGCTTCCTTTGAATCGGAAACCGCCGCCTTCAATCTGGCCACCCGGCATACGCCGGACCTGGTCCTGGCCGCAGTCGACGCCGACGACGTCGCGGCTGCGGTCGAGTGGGCTTCCGCCCGTGACATGTCCATTTCCGTGCAGTCCACCGGACATGGCGCCGCCAATGCCATCACCGGAGGGCTCCTGATCAGCACCCGCCACATGCTTGAGTTGTCCATCGACCCCGACGAGCAGACGGCCCGAGTCGGTGCAGGCGTGCGCTGGCGCGAGTCCTCCGTGCTGCCGCCCCGTTCGGCCTCACGGGCCTGCACGGCTCCACCACCGACGTCGGGGTGGTGGGCTACACCCTCGGCGGCGGACTGCCGCTTCTGGGCCGAAAGTACGGCTTTGCGTCCGACCATGCCATCGCCTTCGACCTGGTCACCCCTGACGGCAGGCTGCGGCGCGTTGATGCCCGCAGCGAGCCGCGGCTGTTCTCGCTTCTCCGGGGCGGCAAGGGCAACTTCGGCATAGTGACCGCCATGGAGTTCACCCTATTCCCGGCCGGAGAACTTTATGCGGGCGGCATTTTCTACGCTGGCGCCCACGCCAAGGAAGTCCTGGCTGGTTTCCGCGGCAGGACGCAGGGCCTGCCTCCGGAGGCGTCCGCCTCGCTGGCATTCCTGCGGTTGCCCGAGCTGGAAGAAGTGCCGGGCTTCCTGCGCGGACAGTTCGTCATGCACCTGCGGTTCGCGTGGCAGGGGGATGAGGAAGAGGGAGCGGCCGTCCTTGCCAATGACCGCCGCTCGATGTACTGCCGCCCCCGGCCTTGGTTTTACTCGATTTGATGGATAAACTGAGCCGGCCAGGATGGGGGCCCGGCAAAGGGACAGTCATTGGGGGCTGTCCCTTTGCCGCATTCGCCTCCCACCAGCGGAAACCTACCGTTCCGGCGTGCCCCGGTAGTAGGGTCGAAAAGACACCCTTCAACAGCACAGCCGGGAGCCGCCGTGAAGAAACTCATCAACGACCCCAAGTCTGTGGTTGACGAATCCGTCCAGGGCTTTGGCCTGGCCCACGCAGACCTTGTCGCGGTGAGCACGGATCCCACGTTCATCAGGCGCCTGGACGCTCCGGTCAGCGGAAAAGTGGCGATCGTGTCCGGCGGGGGAAGCGGCCACGAGCCCCTGCATGCCGGGTTCGTGGGGAAAGGGATGCTCGACGCCGCCGTACCGGGAGCGGTATTCACCTCGCCCACGCCGGACCAGATCCTGCCCGCAACCCTCGCTGTGGACTCGGGCGCCGGCGTCGTGCATATCGTAAAAAACTACACCGGTGACGTCCTCAACTTCGAGACGGCGGCGGAACTTGCGGAGGCGGAAGGCATCAGCATCCGCACCGTCCTGGTCAACGACGACGTTGCTGTTGAGGACTCCCTGTACACCGCGGGACGACGCGGTGTGGGCGGGACTGTGCTGGTGGAAAAAATCGCCGGTGCGGCCGCCGAACGCGGCTACGGCCTGGACGCGGTGGCAGCCATAGCCTCGCGCGTCAATGCCAATGCCCGCAGCATGGGGGTTGCCCTCTCCGCCTGCACTGTCCCCCACGCCGGTACGCCCAGCTTCGACCTGGGCGAGGACGAGGTGGAAATCGGCATTGGAATCCATGGCGAGCCGGGCCGCCACCGCATCCCGCTCGAAAGCGCGGACGGCATTACGGACAGGCTGCTGGAACCAATCCTTTCGGACCTCGGTATCAGCGGGGGCGACAGGGTGCTGCTCTTTGTCAACGGAATGGGCGGCACCCCGCTGAGTGAGCTGTACATCGTCTACCGCCGTGCCGCGCAGGTCCTCGCGGACAGGGGTGCCGGGGTTGAGCGCTCGCTGGTGGGCAACTACATCACGGCCCTGGAGATGCAGGGCTGTTCCATCTCCGTCCTCCGGCTGGACGACGAACTGACGGAACTGTGGGATGCGCCCGTCCATACCGCAGCCCTCCGGTGGGGTGCGTAGCCGTGGTGTTGGACGTCAACTGGGCAGTGAAATGGCTGACCCTGTGCGCGCAGGCGATGGCCGAACACCGGGTTGAGCTGATCGAACTGGACCGGGCGATCGGTGATTCGGATCATGGCGAGAACATGGACCGTGGCTTCCAGGCGGTCCTGGACAAGCTGGCGGAAGCACCGCCGGAGACTCCGGGTGCGGCGCTGAAGCTCGCGGCAATGACGCTCATGTCCAAGGTGGGCGGGGCCGCCGGACCGCTGTACGGCACCGCCTTCCTTAGGGCCGCCGGAACCATGGGGGATGCCGCGGAAATCGATCCCGCCGGCTGGGCCGCGGCGGTCAGCGCCGCTCGGGACGGGATCGTGGTCCGCGGGAAGGCGGAGCCCGGGGACAAGACCATGGTGGACGCGTGGGCGCCCGCCGCCGAGGCCGCGAAGGCTGCCGCGGACACCGGCAGCCCGGACGTCCTGAGTGTGCTGGTCGCCGCCGCCGAGGCAGC
>NZ_JBNHFD010000015.1:0-59370 GCF_059089865.1 Arthrobacter sp. Y3221157 | reverse complement strand
GCGGTGGCGCCGTAGCCGCAGCCAATGTCCACGCACGCCTGGCCGGGCACCAGGCGCAGCCGGTCGCCGACGGTGTCGGCCAGCGCCTCGACGGCCTCGACCGGCGTCTCGCGACCCGTTGCCCACAGCCCGTGATGGACGTGGTCCCCCCACACCCGGCGGTACACGGGATCGAGCGCGTCGTAGTGATCCGCCACCGCCACGGCGTCTTGGGAGATATCGGGGACAATCACGCCCTGACCCTACAACGGAGGGTTCCCCGTCACCAGGTTATAGTCCTCAGGTCGAGGCGTTTTTTCGAACAGTCCCCACCAAGGTCTGGGACGAATATGCAGGTCCAAAACCTGGCAATCATGCGTCAGTCAGCTGGGAACGCACCCGAATTGGACGTTGTAGACTCGCACCCCGCCACCGGCAAAAAGAGAATAATATTCGAAGGTACAGATTTTATCAGCGTAAGTCTCGGTTGTTTCTACGCGGTCCCGGTATACCTGAGTCTCTCCCTTCTTAAATAGACGGTAATCATGGACTGAATTGTCGCGGGTATACCAAAGTTCACCATTGAAGTAGACCGTGTAGTCGTACTTACCATTGTTCTGAAAGATCACATTGCCACTTGGCGAAGTGATGAACTTGTATTCGCCTTGGTAATCAAAGCACACCCGATAGGCACTGAATTCATGGCACGAAGTATCCTTGTACGCTGCGGCCACACTGCCACCTGCGGCCAATGCTTGCCCTGCTCCCAGCCCCAAGACCGCGCACGCTGATAGTGCCGCCCAAGACAATTTCGATAGTTTGTTCTTCATGGCTTCCTCCGCAGTGAGGGTATGGCGTTCGCCGAAGCCGGACGGCTTCCTGTTTGCCTATACACCGGGGGCATAGTTAGCCACGTGGACGATAGGCGGTACGGGCAAGGTTGCCCTGGATGCGGTAGAGGCCTAGTTCCGCTACGCAATATCACGAAAGCACAGCAGCCAACTATCTACGCCAACCCACCATCGCGTTGCTAATTTGCTGACCATCTACCGGCGGGTTAGTCCGCCGCTGAGGGTGTATTGATTATAGCGTCGAGTGACATTAGGGCGCCGGGACTTCGCCCCCCGAATAAGTTGGGGGAAGGAGTCGGTCCAAGCGGATAGAAAACTATCACTTCAGAGTCGCGGGCTTTCATCTGGTCGAGCCCCCTACAGCGGGTGTGGTGGGGTTCCGGTCACCGCGCACCACGCCCGCCGTCGTCGCGCCTTACGGGTGCACCAGCACCTTCACCGCGGTGTCCATGTGGTTGATGAGGGTGTCGAAGCCCTGCTCCACCAGGTCCTCCAGCGCGATCCGGCCGGTGATGAAAGGCTTGAGGTCCACCTTGCCCTCCTGCACCATCCTGATCACGGCGGGGTGGTCGCGGACGTAGGCGATGGTGCCGCGCAGGTCGATCTCCTTCAGCACCAGCTTCTGCATGTCCACGGTGGCCGGCGCACCCCAGATGGCCACGTTCACCACCACTCCCCCGGGCCGGACGGCGTCGAGCATGGTGTCCAGTACGGCGTTCACGCCGGCGCACTCGAACGCGACGTCGGCCCCGCGCCCGCCGGTCAGCTCCAGCACCCGTGCGGGGACGTCCTCCCGGCTGGGGTCCAGCACATGGTCCGCCACGCCGCTGGACGTGGCCTTCTCCTTGCGGGCCTGGGACAGTTCGCTGACGATCGTGGTCACGCCCAGGCCCTTGAGCACCGCGGCGGTCAACAGCCCGATCGGCCCCGAGCCGCCCACCAAGGCAACATCGCCCGCCTTCACGGCGCTGCGCTCCACCGCATGGTGCGCCACGGACAGCGGCTCAATCAGTGCGGCCTCGTCGAGGGGAATGTCGCCGATGGGGTGCACCCACCGACTGTCCACCACGATCGTCTCGCTCAGGCCCCCGCCACCGCCGGAGAGCCCGATGAAGCCCATCTGCCGGCACAGGTGATAGCTGCCCGCCCGGCACATGTCGCAGGTCCCGTCCACGAAGTAGGGTTCGACGACGACGTTGTCCCCCACCGCGAGCCCCTCCACACCTTCGCCTATTTCGGAGATGGTCCCGGAGAATTCGTGCCCCAAGGTGATGGGCGCGTCCTCGTGGGACAGCGGGTGCGGCTGCCCCGGGGCGGGGACAAAGATAGGGCCCTCCAAATACTCGTGCAGGTCACTGCCGCAGATCCCGCACCACGCGACGTCGATCTTCACCGCCCCGGCGCGGAGTTCCGGTTCCGGGATGTCCTCGATCCGGACGTCCTCGCGGCCGTGGAATCGGGCTGCCTTCATGATGGGCTCCTTCTTTCAGCGGGTGTGGTGGCTGGGCTGGAGTTCGTACACCGGCGTCTCCAGACCTTCCATCCGGGCCTTGAGCTGCAGCGCCAGGTAGGAGGAGTAGTGCCGGCTCTGGTGCAGGTTGCCGCCGTGGATCCAGAGGTTGGGGACATTGGTTGGTTTCCACATATTGCGCAGCTCCCCCTCCCACGGACCAGGGTCTTTTGGCGTGTCCGAGCCGTAGCCCCAGCACTTGCCGACGCGGTCCGCGATTTCGGGCGAAACCAGGTCCGCCAGCCAGCCGTTCATGGAGCCGTACCCGGTGGCGTAGACGATCAGGTCGGCCTCCAGCTCGGTGCCGTCGTCCATCACCACGGCATTGCCGGTGATCTTGGAAACCTGGCCGGACTTCAGCTTCACCCGGCCGTCGATGATCAGCTGGGAGGCGCCGACGTCGATGTAGTAGCCGGAGCCGCGCCGCAGGTACTTGAGGAACAGGCCGGACCCGTCCACGCCGAAGTCCAGCTCGAACCCGGCGGCCTCCAGCTGCGAGTAGAACTCCGCGTCCCGCTTCGCCATCTCCTGATAGACGGGAACCTGCGCCTCGGGCAGGATGCGCATGGGCAGCGAGGCAAAGAGCAGGTCGGCCTTCTCCGTGGTCACCCCGGCAGCCAGCGCCTTCTCCGAGTACAGGTCCCCCAGCGCCAGGTCCATCAATGACTCGCTGCGGGCGATGTGCGTGGAGGAGCGCTGCACCATGGTGACGTCGGCGCCGTGCTCCCAGAGGTCCGCGCAGATATCGTGCGCGGAGTTGTTGGAGCCGATCACCACCGCCTTCTTCCCGGTCCAGTTCCCGCCGCCGGGGTGTTGTGAGGAGTGCCGCTGCTCCCCCAGGAAGGACTGCGCGCCGTCGAACGCCGGGATGTTCGGGTAGCCGGAGACGCCCAGCGCGAAGACGAGCTGCTTTGGCCGGAGGGTTACAGGCGACCCGTTCCGGAGGACGCTGACCGCCCATTCCTGCGCGCCGTCGTCGTACTCCGCGCCCACGCACTCGGTGCCGGACCAGTAGTTCAGCTCCATGATCCGGGTGTAGTGCTCCAGCCAGTCGCCGATCTTGTCCTTGGCGGCGAAGACGGGCCAGTCGTCCGGGAACTTCAGGTAGGGCAGGTGGTCGTACCAGACGGGGTCGTGCAGGTGCAGGGACTTGTAGCGGTTGCGCCAGGAGTCGCCCGGGTTCTGGTTTTTCTCGACCACGATGGTGGGCACGCCCAGCCGCCGCAGCCGCGCCGCGAGGCCGATGCCGCCCTGCCCGCCACCGATGATCACGCAGTAGGGCTGCTCCTCGTAGCCGAGCCGCGCCTCCTGCTCCTCCTTGAGTTCCTTCCAGGAGCGGCGGCCGCGGATGATTTCGTGTGCCACGCCCTGCTCGCGGCGCGGGCCCTTCTTCTCCTCGAAGCCCTTCAGCTCCTGCATGGTGGTCAGCAGCGTCCAGCATTTGCCGTTCCGGAGCCGGAGGTGGCCGTAGCCGCGGGCGGCGCCGGTCTCGAACGTGATCCAGGCTTCCACGGTCCCGTCGGCGGCGGCGCTGCCGGTGGCGTCCTCGGCGAGCGCCCAGTTGGCCGGCTGCACGTGGTCCAGCGTGGTCTGGAGCATCCGGCGGATCTCCGCCTTGCCCTCCAGCGTTTTCAGGTTCCAGGTGAACGCCACGAAGTCGCGCCAGTAGCTGTCGTCCTCGAAGAGGTCCAGCGCGGCGTCCACGTCGCGGCGCTGCAGTGCGCCGTCCAGGCTGGCCAGCCAGGCCTGCGCGGCGGCGGTGGGTGTTTCGGTCATCTCCACTCCTTTGTGTGCGGTTCCTCAGGTGGTGCGGGCGGCTCCGGTCCGCCGGGGTCCCTGCGGTATGCTGGGTCGGGCGTGAGCTGCATCACTATTGGAACGCGGCGGGGGTAACAAGCGCGTTACACGGGCACTGCCGGCAAGGACGCCGGCGGTGAGGAGGAGACGGTGGACTACGGCCTGAGGTTCTCGGAACCGGCGAAGTACGCGCGTGCCCTGCGCCGCGCGCACGAGCTGGTCATCTCCGGTGTCCCGCGCCCGGAGATCCCCGTGCCGCTGGCGGAGTCGTGGCGCCGGTCCATGGCGCTGGGCATCAGCCCGGACCAGCACAGCCCGCGGCACCTGCACGATCCGTCCGAGGTGCTGCAGCTGCGGCGGGAGCACCGGCTGCAGCGGGTGATGCCGGCGCTGCAGGACCTGCTGGCCGACGATTCGAGTTCCGGCCGGCACCTGCTGGTGCTCACCGACGCGACCGGCGAGATCCTGTGGCGGGTGGGCAGCCGGGAGGCGCTGCGCCGGGCGGACCGGCTGGAGTTCTCCGAAGGCGCGGACTGGTCCGAGGCGGGGATCGGCACCAACGCCATCAGCGAGGCGCTGGTCACCGGCGGGCCGGTGCAGCTGTTCTCCGCCGAGCACCTGGTCCGCACCCACCACGACTGGGCCTGCACGGCGGCGCCCATCACGGACCCTTTGACGGGCGCGTTGCTGGGTATCCTGGACGTCTCCGGGCCGCTGGACACGATCAGCGCGGACACCTTGCGGATGGTCCGGTGCGCGGTCCGGGTGGCGGAGTCACTGCTGGGAACGTCCGACGGCGGCGCCTTCTTGGGTGCGTCGTCTTCCGCGCGTGAGTCCCGGCAGGGTGTCAGCCCTGGTGTTGCGGTTTCGTCGCTGGAACTGCTGGGTGATAAACCAGCGGCGGTGTTTGCCGACGGGAGCAGGGTGCCGCTGACGCTGCGCCGGGCGGAGATCCTGGCGCTGCTGGACTCGCGGTCGCAGGGGTGGAGCGCCGAGGAGCTGGCGTACGAACTCCACGGCGATGCGGGAACACCCCAGGCCATCCGGACGGAAATGTTCCGGGTGCGGTCGATGCTGGGCGATGCAGTGGAGTCGAACCCCTACCGGCTTGCTGCTGCCCTGGCCGGGTGCTCGGATTCGGGGCGGGTGCTGCGGCTGCTGCGCGAGGGGCGCGTTGCCGAGGCGCTGGAGGCGTACACCGCTCCCTTGCTCAGCCGGTCCGGTGTTCTGGCAGTGCAGCTGCTTCGGGACCGGCTGGACCTTGCTATGGGATCGGCCGTGCGGACCAGCGGCGATGCCGAGCTGCTTATCAGATGGCTGTCCACGGACATGGGTGCTTCGGACTTCGAGGCCGTGGAGGCTCTGGGCAGGCTAGTTGGCCGGGGCGATGCACGCTACCTGTCGTTCCTGGCCGATTGCAGTAATTGAACTCGGGTCAGCGCGCCAAGCCGAGAAACTAGCAGCAACCGTACAAGTGCCGTACAGTTGTTGCTGGAGGTTTCTATGCCTAATACAAAATCACGCCGGCTTGAGTTGCGCACGGACGAGAGCACTGACGCTTTGATCACGGAGGCGGCCGAATTGCTCCACGTGACCAAATCCGCGTTCGTGGCCGACGCCGCACGGCAGGCTGCCCAGAAGGTTGTCTCGCGGGCGGACATGACGCTGATGGCCCCGGAGGTCTTCGACGTGATGATGGCTTCCCTCGATACCCCCGACGAGTCCGAGGGACTTGCGGCACTGGCCAAACTTCCCCGACTGATCGGGTGACTGGCGAATCGTCGCTCCGCATCGCCAGGCTCACCCCCGGGTATGATCTGGGGGCTTTTGACTGCGGCGAACCGGCCTACAACCAGTGGCTGACGGACCATGCCCTGCAGTCGGTCGAGGCCGGGGCGAGCATGGTCTACCTGTTTCTGGAGGAAGCGCCTGGCACTCAGGCGCACGTTATGGGGTACTTCGCAATCTGCCCCACCCTCGTAATTCGCGATGATATGCCGAAGCCACTCCAGCGGAAAGCGCTCCGCAGTGCACCAGGCTGGCTCTTGGCCAAGCTGGCCCTCGACCGCACCAAGCGCGGCGATCACTTAAACCAGTGGGGCTCGCAGTTGCTGCGGGCAGCCCTGGAGACGATCATCCGTGCCTCAGAGATAGGCGGTGGCCAGATCATTGTGGTCGATGCGGACAACGCCGGGCTGGTCGAATGGTACGGACGCCACGGCTTTGCTGCCACCGGTAGGAGCAATCTGCGGATGTACATGAAGGTGGCAACGGCCAGGAAGTACCTGGGGCCTGCCGAGTAGCGTCCGTCGGACAAGTTCTCCGGCCAGACCGGCCCAGCACGCGGGTAGCCACAAGATAGTCGGACGGCCTGGGGCGTGCTGCCAATGCCCGATCTGCACAGCCCAGCGCTTGATCCCCGGAAGCGTCGGCGCTGATAAGCAGAGGGATCGTGACGTGTGCGGGCGCGAACCGCTCTGCGATCATAAGACGGTGGCGCAAAAGTTAGCGGTGCGATGGATCATGCCGCTCGCGACCGTGTTCATCGTCGTCGGGCTCCTGATTGGCATGGCATGGTTCTTCCAACGCACACTCGTTTATTTTCCCGATCGCCGCCAGCCACGCCCGGCCGCCGAGCTGTTACCCGGAGCCAAGGAAGTCGCGCTCACGACGAGTGACGGCCTTGAGCTCGGCGCGTGGTACTTGCCAGCCTCAGCCGGCTGCCGCGCGACCGTGCTCGTCGCACCGGGCAACGGCGGCAACCGGGCTTATCGGGCAGGGCTGGGACGAGCGATCAGCGAACTCGGGTTCGGCGTGCTGCTCTTCGACTATCGCGGTTACGCGGCGAATCCCGGGTACCCGTCCGAGGAAGGTCTCGCGCGCGATGTCCGCGCCGCTCGCGAGTTCCTGACAGGTGCGGCAGCAGTACCGGCGGGCGCGCTCGTCTATTTCGGGGAGAGCATTGGCGCCGGGGTGGTCACGGAGCTCGCCACCGAGCACCCTCCGGCCGCGATGCTGCTGCGCTCACCTTTTACCTCGCTCGCCGACGTCGGCCGGGCAGCCTACGGTGTGCCGGTGGGCTGGATGCTTCGCGATCACTACCCGGTACGCGAGAACGTAGTGCGAGCGGGCATCCCCACGGCCGTGGTCTACGGGAGCGCGGACACCATCGTGCCCGCACAGCAGAGCCGGGACGTGGCTCAGGCGGCCCGGGACGCTGGAAACGACGTCATCGAGGTGGAGGTAGCGGCGGCGAACCACAACGATGCAGCACTGGCGATGGGTCCCGAACTCGTCGGTGCCCTCATCGATGTGGCTCGCCGCGGCGGGGCGACCGGGTGCCCGTGATGGCTCAGGACGCCGAGTACAGCGCCGCGCAGGGATGGCGCGGGCCGGCGGCGTATGTGAGATGGAGACGGGTTTTGGCCGCCGGTGCTCCCGTGCGGCCGAGCACGCCGACCACTTCTATCCCTGGTCCAAGGGCGGATCCACCAGCCTTCAAAATTTCGTTGCCGCCTGCAGCCGGTGCAACCGAGCCAAAGGCGCACGGATCCCTGCTCCCGGGCAACAAATGCGGTTGGAGCGGCGAGGCCTCACCTACGTCCCGCTTGACGGTGCCGTGGCCGTCGGTGAGAGGCAGCCGCTTCCGTAGCCCGCCGACATCGTCTTGGCATCAACTTGTCCTGTCCGCTGCCCAAGGTTGGCGCGGCGGACGGTTCACTCCGGCCAGTCTTCCGAAATCTCCTCGATGAAGTCCTGGTCGTCCCGCGCACGGTCCGCGGCAGCAACAGCCAGTGCCTGCCGCGGCGCTTCACGCTTGAACTCCTCAGTACGAGTGTCCGGCACCCACATCTGAATCTGCCGGAGGCCACGCTCCCGCATAGCAATCCGGCGCCGTGCAGCGCGATCCCTGACACTCATGATCCATCGTTACATGTAACGGCTTGGCCGGCACTTGGGAAGTGCGAGAGCGTCGCCGAAAAACCTGCAGGAGGTGATAGGGCGTCTCCGGAAAAGCGGCGTTAGGCGGGGGTTTGGGGAAAAGGGGCAGGAAGTGATGAGGCGTCGGATTAGAGGGAAGCGCCTCCGCAGATGACGTAGTTTTGGCCGGTGATGGACTTGCCGTGCGGGCCCAGCAGGAACGCGGCCAGGGCGGCTACGTCCTCCGGCTCCACCAGGGCTCCCAGCGCCGGCATCTTGACCGGGGTTGCGGCGCGGCCGGGGTCCTTCAGCATCGGGGTGTCGGTGGGGCCCGGCGACAGCACGTTGACGGTGATCCCGCGCGGCGCGAGCTCCTGCGCCCAGGTCCGGCCGAGTCCCATGAGCGCGGCCTTCGTCGCGGCGTAGTGGCTTTTGCCCGGCATCCCCGTGGAGGTGCGGCTGCCCAGCAGAACGATCCGGCCGCCGTCGGGCATGGACGGCACTAGGGCGTTGGCCAGCACGGATGCGGCCGCCACATGGACCGCGAACATCCCCGCCAGTGCGGACGGGTCAAGAGAACCCAGGTGGGCGGTCCGCTGGAACCCGGCTGCGTGCACCAGTGCATCGGCAGGCCGCAGCCCCGCAACAGCGTCCACCAGGGACTCGGGCTCGGACAGGTCCGCCCGCAGCCACTCGAACTTTCCGTCCAGCGATGTCGGGGTCCGGCTCAATCCCGTCACGGCCCACCCGTCCGCCAGCAGGCGGCGGGTTATGGCAAGGCCGATGCCCGAACTGCAGCCCGTGACCACCGCATGCTGCTCAGCCGGCATCGACTCAGCCGGCTCAGTCATTGATCGAACCGTCCTCGAGGCCGCCCGGCGTTTCAGTGCCCTCGTACGCCCACTGCGGGTCCACCCGCACGAACTTGATGGCCTGCCGAAAGTACGTGTACGCGATGTTCAATGCACCGTCCGGGCCTTGGTGGATGGACGGGTAGGAGTACTCGCGGTTGAGTCCGTCGCGGGAGTTGTTGGACAGGCAGTACCCGTCCCCCACGTCGAGGTTCCGGCGGATGGGCCAGGACCGGCCGGAGTCCTCGGAGATGGCCAGCGTCATCGGCGAGCGCGGTGTCCCCCAGAAGGCGCGCCGCTCGCCGTCGGAAGCAGAGACAGCTCCAGGCACCGGCTCAGCGACCTGCCCCTGCTCCTCGGCCAGGCCGTCGTCGTCAATCTCGTCGTAGAGGGACAGCCGACGCTCCGTGTCCTCCCCCGCCCGGCTGTGGTTGTACACCAGCGCCAGACGGCCGTCGGCGAGCGTGGTGAACTGGATGGACGAGTTGTTGTTCGGCAGCTCGGTGGGAACCGGCTCGCTCCAGGTGGAACCGCTGTCCGTGGAGCGGGACTCGTAGATCGAGTCCGCCCAGCGGCTGCGGAACAGGGCCAGCAGCGAGCCGTCCGCCACGGGCTGGATGTTCATGTGGACGCAGCCCAGGCTGCCCGGCAGGACGTGCTCGGTCCAGGTGGCACCGGCGTCGTCCGAAATCATCACGGCGCTGTCGTCGCTGTTGCCCACCCATTTCTCCCCCGGCGTGGTGATGCAGCGGAAGATCGGCACGATCAGCCGGCCGGACGGCAGCACCACCGGCAGCTGGCGGACAAACACGCCGCCGGTTTCGTTCGCGGGGAACAGCGCCTCCACCTCACCCCACGTGCGGCCGCTGTCCGTGGAAATACGACGGCGGACCTCGGCGGTGTCCTGGTTGCCCGCCTTCTGCGCGGTGTACAGCAGCCACAACGCACCATCGGGGGCGGTGAACAGGATGGGGTTCTGCTCCGAGCGGGTGGAGTCGTTCGAGAGCTGTTCCGGTTCGGACCACTGGCTGCTGCCGGGCTCCAGCGCCGAGAACCAGATGGAGATGTCCGGCACGCCCTCCTGGGTGCCGCCGAACCAGACGCAGCCCAGCCGGCCGTCCGGCAGGGTGAGGAGGTTGGCGGCGTGGCTCTGCACGGTAGGGGCGGGCAGGTAGGCGAAGTCCGCGCCGTCGGCCCGCTTCACGGCCCCGTCCGGGGTGATGGTGCTGTACGCGTCGGTGGTGGTGTTTGTCATGGTTACTGGTCCTTGGAAGTAGCGGCGTCGAGGTGGGACTTGGCGATCTGTTCCAGGTGCGTCAGGTCCGAGGCGATGGTGGTGAAGGTGTAGCCCTGCTTCAGTCGCTGGTTGGCCACAGTGCCGGCAGGGGTGTGGATGCCAGCGGCGATGCCCGCGGAGGCTGCGGCCTCGGCGATGGTCTCCAGGGCGGCGTTGAATTCGGCGTCGACGGCGGGGTCCCCGGGGAAGGCACCGCCCACGGCGATGGCAAGGTCCGACGGGCCCACGTAGATGCCGTCCAGGCCAGGGGTGGCACAGATTTCCTTGACGTTGGCCAGCCCCTCCGGCGTCTCGATCATGGCGAAGACCAGGGTGGTGGCATTGGCGTCGGCAGGCTTGGGCCCGATCCGGAGGGCCGAGCGCATGGGGCCGTAGGAGCGGCCGCCCAGCGGCGGGTACTTGGCGGCGGCCACAACGGCGGCTGCGTCTGCGGCGTTGTTGATGAGCGGGACGATGACGCCCACGGCGCCGGCGTCGAGGGCCTTGCCGATTGCGGTGAAGTCGTTGGCCTCCACCCGGACCATGCCGACGGCGGTGTGCCCGGCGTCGATGGCCATCAGCCCGTTCAGGACTCCCGAGTAGCCGAGCAGGCCGTGCTGGGCGTCCAGGGCCACGTAGTCGTAACCGAGCCGGCCGATGCGTTCGGTGGCCACGGGCGCGTCCAGCACCGCCCAGTAGCCCACGGCCTGTTCACGGGCGCGGATCTTTCGGGCGAATTCAAGGGCCAGTTCGGAGGTCATGAGAGTCCTTCAGTCAGTTCGGTTCAGCAGGGAAGTCGGTTCAGGGAGGTTCAGCGGTTGTAGGCGGGCATCGGTCCGCGGAGCGAGGTGCCCACGGCGTCGCAGGCTTCCACGACGTCGGCCGGCAGCGGCCCGTTGGCCACGGCGGCGATGTTGGCGCGGAGCTGTTCCACCTTGGATCCGCCCAGGAGCATGGAGCCCACACCGTCGCGGTAGGCAAGCCAGCGGAGGGACAACTCGGCGAGGGAAACCCCGGCATCGGAGGCGATCCGGGAGAGCTCCCCGATGGCGTCGAACAACTGCTTGTCCCAGTACCGCTGCGTGTACATGGCCGCCAGCTTGGAATCGCCGTAGCGGCCCTCGGTGGGCTTGGCGTCAAAGCTGTGCTTGCCGGTGAGCAACCCTCCGCCCAGCGGGTTGTAGACCATGGTGTGCACGTTGTGGGTGGACGCGAACTCGAGGTACTCCTCCTCCAGCCGGCGGGCCACCAGGTTGTACAGCTGCTGCGCGACGACGGGCCGCGGCGCCCCGACTTCGCGCGCCGTATGGATGACGTCCGCGATCTGCCAGGCGGCGAAGTTGGACACACCCAGCGCCCCGATCTTCCCCTCGGCAACCAGCTCGGCCACGGTGGACAGCGTCTCAGAGAGGGGCGTGGCCCGGTCCGGCTGGTGCAGGTAGAACAGGTCGATGCTGTCCGTGCCCAGCCGGCGCAGGCTCCCTTCCACGCTGGCACGCAGCCCGGCGGGCGAGAGCGGCGAATTGGGCCCGTGGTCCGCGTGGGGCATGCCGGCCTTGGAAGCCAGGATGACGCCGTCGCGCTTTCCCTTCAAAAGCCGCGCCAGCATCTCCTCGGTCACGCCGCCCACGTAGGCGTTGGCGGTGTCAATGGTGGTGATGCCGGCGGCTAGCGCTTCCTCCACCATCCGCCCGGCGGTGGCCTCGTCAACGGTGTCGCCGAACGTCATGGTTCCCAGGACCAGCCGGGAGATGGGGAGTTTCAGGCCGTCCACCTGGGCGCCTTCGGGCTGCTTGCTCATGCGTTGATTCCTCGTGGTTGCGTTCTTCAGTGAGTCAGGAAAAGGGTCAGTTGGACTGGTTGGGCTAGTTCGATTGATTAGCCAGTGCCAGGGAGCGGACCAGGTGCCGCGGCTTGAGGCCCGTCATGGTGGAGGGGTCCAGGGCCGCGCGGCGGAGTTTACGGGTGTAGTCCTCCTTGGGTGCGGTCAGGACGGACGCGGTGGAACCGTGCTCAACCAGCTTGCCCTTCTGCATCACCATGACGCTATCGCTGATCTCCTGCACCACGCCAAGGTTGTGCGAGATGAACACGTAGGTGATGCCGGTTTCGTCCTGAATGGACTTCAGCAGCCGCAGCACCTGCGCCTGGACCGAAACATCCAGGGCGCTGGTGGCCTCGTCGCAGACCAGCAGTTCGGGCTTGGACGCGAGCGCCCGGGCGATCCCGATGCGCTGGCGCTGGCCGCCGGAGAACTCAGACGGGTGCTTGTCGAGGGACCGGACGGGCAGGCCCACCTGGTCGATCAGCTTCGCCGCCGCCTTGTGCCGCTCCGCCTTGAACCGGACGCCCTGCAACTTCAGCGGCTCGGCCACGATCTCCTGCGCGGTCATGTGCGGGTCCAGCGAGCCGTACGGGTCCTGGAACACCATCTGGAACCTGGACCGCATGGGCCGCAGCTTCGCCTCGCTCATGGAAGCAATGTCCGTGCCGTCCAGGTCGATCCGCCCGCTGGTGGGGGTCACCAGCCGCATCAGCGCCTTGGCGATGGTGGACTTGCCGCAGCCGGATTCACCCACCACGGCGATCGTCTTGCCTTTGTCCACGGAGAAGGAAACGTCGTCGACGGCCCGGAAGGTGCCGCCGGGCACGTGGTAGTCCACCACGAGATTTTCGACGGCGAGGAACGGCTTCGTCATGGCTTTGCTCCGGTCTGGGTGAGGGCTGGGTCAGAGGTGGCTGAAGAGCCGGCGGCGTGCGCGCCGCGGGAAGCGGGAGCGGCGGGAGTCTCGTCCCACGGCCCCAGCACGGGTACGGCGGCCAACAGGTCACGGGTGTACTGGGTGGCGGGGTGGTCCACGATCTGCTGGACCTCGCCGGACTCCACGAAGCTGCCGTCCTTCATCACGTGGATGCGGTCCGAGATCAGCCGGGCTACGCCGAGATCGTGCGTGATCATCAGGATCCCGATGCCGCGCTGCTCCTGCAGTTCCAGGAGCAGGTCCAGGATGCCGCCCTGCACCGTGACGTCCAGGGCCGACGTCGGCTCGTCCGCCACCAGCAGCTGCGGCTCGCTGGCCAGGGCGATGGCGATCAGCACGCGCTGCAGCATGCCGCCGGAGAGCTGGTGCGGGTACTTCTTCAGCTGCTTCTCAGGCGTCGGGATGTGGACCTGTTCGAGGAGCCGGACGGCCCGGGCCTGCAGCGCGCCCTTGTCCTTGGCGGAGGCGGCTCCGGCGATCCGGATGGCCTCGAACAGCTGGCTGCCGATCGAGTGCACCGGGCTGAGCGCCGTCATGGGGTCCTGCGGGATCAGGGCCAGGGTCTTGCCGCGCACCTTGTCGATGGCCTTGGGATCGGCGGTGACGTCGACGCCGTCAATCAGCACGGTGCCGGACAGTACCGCCAGGTCCTCGGGCAGCAGGCGGAGGATGCCCATCGCCGTCGTCGATTTTCCGGAGCCGGACTCGCCGATGATGGTGACCGTCTCGCCCCGGCGGATGCTGAAGCTGACGGAGTCCACGGCGCGGATGATGCCGGCGTCGGTGATCAGTTCCACCTGGAAGTCGCGGACCTCCAGCAGCGGCTGTTCCTCAAAACTGGGTTGTGCGGTCATGTCAGGCACCCTTCTTCTTGCGGCGGGGACGGTCGCGGAGTCCGTCGCCCAGCAGGTTCACGCCCACCACCATGAGCACGATCACCAGGCCGGGCAGGGTGACCATCCACCAGGAGGTGGTGATGTAGTCCTGGCCGTCGGAGATGATGCGGCCCCAGGTGGCGAAGGGGCGCTGCGGGCCGGCGCCCAGGAAGCTGAGCGCGGATTCGAGCAGCACGGCCTGGGCCAGCAGGAGCAGGACCACCAGCGTCGCCTGCTTGATGACGTTGGGGATGATGTGCTGGATGAGGATCTGGATCTTGTGCAGGCCCAGGATCCGGGCGGCGGAGACGTACGGCTTTTCGCGTTCCACCAGCACCATGGAGCGGGTGAGGCGGGCAACTTCGGGCCACTGGGCGATGGCGATCACGAAGGTGATCACCGGGATGGAGGGGCCGAACAGGGCCACCACCAGCAGCAGCATCATGAGCAGCGGCAGGGACATCTGGGCTTCGAGGACGCGGGAAACGATGGTGTCCACCCAGCCGCCGTAGTAGCCGGCGGCTGCGCCCAGGATGATGCCGATGGCGCCGGAGACCAGCACGGCCAGTAGGCCGATGGTCAGCGAGACCTGGCCGCCGTGCAGCACACGGGACAGGAGGTCGCGGCCCAGCTGGTCGGTGCCGAACAGGTGCCCGTCGGTGAGCGGCGGCAGGCGCCGGGCGCCGAGGTCCTGGAAGTTGGCGTCCGGCAGGGGCAGCACCTGGGCCAGGATGATGGGGATGATCACCAGCAGGGTGCAGATGGTGCCCACAATGAGCTTCCACTTGGCGGCTTTACGACGGCGGGTGGCACCTGCCTTGGCGATGTCCGCCTTGGTGACGGCGCTGGGGCTGGGCTGCCGGGCCGGGGTGCCGGCAGTAGGGGTTGCGGTGTCGAGGCTCATGCTGTTGCCGCCTTTCCGAGACGAACGCGGGGATCAAGGAGCGGGTAGGCGAGGTCGATGAGGAGCTGCACGCCCACCGCCAGCAGTGCGGTGAGGAGGACCGTGGCCTGGATGAGGGGGTAGTCGCGGGTTTCGAGGGCCCGCACAATCAGGGAGCCGACGCCGGGCCAGGCGAACACCACCTCCACCACCACAACACCGTTGAGCATCGCGGCGAACCGGGTGCCCAAGGCCGTGAACACGGGGATGGCGGAGTTGCCCATGGCGTAGCGCCAGGTGAGTGCCGAGCTGCGGACGCCGCGGGAACGGGCAACCGTGAGGAACGGGGCTGCCAGGTTGGTGGTCATTTCCCGCCGGACCATCCGGGAGATCAGGGCGATCTGCAGGATGGCGATGGTGATGGTGGGGAGCACCAGCCCGCCCCAGGTGGCGAACCCGGAGGCCGGGAAGAGCGGGATCAGCACGGCGAAGCCGGTGAGAAGCATGATGCCGGTCCAGAAGTCCGGCATGGACTGCCCGGCGATGGTGAGCACGTTGACGCCGAGTTCCTTGCCGGTGTCCGGGCGGCGGGACATCCACACACCCAGCGGGATGGCCACCACGGCCGTCAGCAGGATCGCGGCGGTGGCGAGTGTCAGCGTGTACGGCATGCGCTCGGCCACCACCTGCATGGCCGGGGCCTGGAAGGAGTAGGACTGGCCCAGGTTGCCGGTGAACAGCTGCTGCAGGAAGATCCAGTACTGCTCCAGCACCGGCCGGTCCAGGCCGAACTGCTCCCGCACCGCGGCGAGCTGTTCGTTGCTGGCCAGCGGGCCGGCGTAGGACACGGCGGGGTCGCCGGGGGCCATGCGGATCAAAACAAACACGGTGGACACCGTGAGGAACACGGTCAGCAGGCCCTGTCCCAGGCGCTTCAGGATGTAGTTCGTCATGGCTTAGGCCTCCAGCCGGACATCAACAAGGGGGTAGGAGTTGGTGGGTGCCAGGTTGATCCCGGACACCCGCTCCCGGTGGGCGAGGACGGACTTGGGGACGAACGCCCAGGCGCAGGGCCAGGTGTCCCACACGGCCTGCTGGGCGTCGTTCAGCAGTTCGGTCCTGCGGGCCGGGTCCGCTTCGGCGGAGGCGGCCTGGATCTTGGCGGTGACCTCGGGGATCACGTAACCCTGGTAGGTGTCACGGGTGGCTTCCTTCTCCGGGGTGCCGGAGTACATGCCCTGCAGCATGGTGATGGCCAGGCCGGTGGGGCTGGGGTAGCCGTTGCCCAGCAGGTCCCAGTCGCCCTGCTTGCCCTGGCGCCAGGCCAGGATGTTGCCGCCGGGCTCGAACTGCTGCAGCTCGGCCTTCACGCCGATCTTGCCGAACATCTCCACCAGGGCCTCCATCACGGAGGTGTCGGAGGCGAACTCGCCGGTTTCCCAGATGATCTTCAGGGTGAGGTCCTTGACGCCCAGCTCCTCGAGCGTGGCCTTGGCCTTCTCGGGATCGTAAACGTACTCGCCGGTCTTGTGGTAGCCGGTGAGGCTGGACGGGGTGACGCCTTCGGCCTGGGTGACGGAGTCCACCAGCACGTCGCGGACCAGCGCCTGGCCGTCGATCGCCATGCTGAGCGCCTGGCGGACGCGGGGATCGGCCAGCGGGTGGCCGGCGGGCTTGCGGAAGTTGAAGAAAATCTGGTTGAGGCGGAGGCTGGACGCCTCCTGGAGTTCGACGCCGGGAAGGCCGGCGAGCTGTTCGCGGGAGTCGGGCGTGATGGAGTCGATGACGTCCACCTCGCCGCTGCGCAGGGCGATCACGCGGCTGGATTCCTCGGGGAGGAACCGGACTTCCACGTTGTCCACCTGCGGCGCCGGGCCCCAGTAGTTCTTGTTGCGTTCCAGGCTGTAGGTGCCGGCGCCGCGGTTGAACTTGGTGACCACGTACGGGCCGGTGCCCAGGCCTTCCTGCAGTTCCTCCGGCTTGTTCTGCGCGGCCGGGGTTACCAGGATCATGCTCATGAGCGAGTCCAGGATGGGGATGGGCTTCTGGGAGACCATTGTGAAGGTGCGCTCATCCACCGGGACAACCTCGGGGAACTCGGGGAAGAACCCGGCCACAAAGGAGCCCTGCACCTGCTGGTACATCTTCAGGGCGGTGGCAACGTCCTCCACCTGCACGGGGCTGTTGTCCGAATAGCGGATGCCTTCGCGGAGGGTGACGGTCCATTCGGTGGGTCCGGTCATCTCGAAGCGCTCGGCCAGGACCAGCACGGGCTTGGTTTCGGGGCCGATGGCGGTGAGGCCCTGGCGGACGGCGCGCTGCACGGTCACGGCGGCGTCAAACTGATTGAGCTTGTTGTCCAGGCTGACCAGGGAGCGGTTGAGGGCCAGGGTCAGGGTGCTGGGGCCCGGGAGTCCGGTGGGGCCGGCGCAGCCGGCGAGGCTGCCGGTGCCCAGCAAAAATCCTGCGGCCGCACCGAACTGCAGCAGGCGGCGGCGGGAAATCTCACTTCCTTGAGGAAGAACGGTCATCGTTGACCTCTCGGTAGATCGGGGGGACGGCTGCCGGCCGGAGTGGCTGCGCCGAATGTTGTGTCCATCACTTTGCCACTCCTGCGCAAATTGCGCAACCCCTCTAGCGTGATTCGCGCAACCGTGTCAGAATGTTGGAAAGCTTCCCGCACTTCCGCGGGGTTCAGCCGACGACGACGAGAGGAGCAACGTGGCTTCCGTATTTGTGCAGGCCGACGATTTCTCCGGCGCCGCCGAGGTTGGCTACTGCTTTGTCCAGCACGGGCTCTCCGCGCAGGTTCTGCTGGGAACGGGTACTGCTTCGGTAACGTACGACGGCGGCACCTTCTTTACAGGGTCCGCCACCGACGTTGTGGTCGCCGATACGCATTCGCGCGGGCTTTCTGAGTCAGCCGCGGAGGCACTGGTGAAGGAAGCCTTTTCCAGTACCGCAGCTTCTGGCGCGCAGGTGATGTTCAAGAAGATGGACTCCCTGTGGCGCGGGAACGTGGGCGCTGAGATTGCCGCCTTGAGCGGCCTTGGTTTCCATACAGTTGTTGCTGGGGCACTCCCCCAGCTGCGGCGTTCCGTCGTGGATGGCCGGCCGCTGGTGGCCGGCACTCCCCTGGCGGAAACGGATCTGTGGCAGGCAGAGGCTTCGGCCCCGCCGGTGGATATTCCGTCGCTGCTGCGCCCGGAGGATCCGTCCTCGGTGAAGACCCTGGATCTGGCCGAGGTCCGGTCGGGCTCGCTCGCCACGAAACTGTCCGGGCTCCTGGAAAGTGACCAGCCCGCGCTGGTCGTGGCCGACGGCGAAACCGTGCAGGACCTGGAGCATGTGGTGGACGCACTGCTGGAACTGGACTTCCAGGCCGACGGCCGACGCATCGTGCTGGTTGGTACCGGCGGAACGGCAGACGTCCTCGCGCACCGCTTGGCTGCACAAGTTGCGCGAAGTGCGCAAGTTGAGGAACAAGCTGACGCAACCCCCGCAGAACCCCAGGGAACCGCCAGGCCGGTGCTCGCCGTCGTCGGTTCCGCATCCGGAACCGCGCAGGCTCAGCTGGCGCAGCTGGAGGCATGCGGCTTCGAAGTCATCCGGCTTCACCCGCAGTACGCCGGCGCCACTGGCGCGTACGGACCCCAACTGCAGGAAGCAAGGGTGGCTCTGGCCGCCGGCACCGACGTGGCCGTCACCCTGGCCGCAGGAAAAGTGGACCCGGCACGCGCCGCCAGCATCGTCCAGGCCCTGTCCACCTTCGCAGCGAAGGCAGCAAAGGGGCTGGAAGCTGACCTGATCCTCACCGGCGGTGAGACGGCCCGGGAAGTCCTGGACGCCGTCGGCCACCAACGGCTGGTGCCGCTCGCGGCCGTGCAGCACGGGGCGGTGCTCAGCCGTGCCGACGACGGGACGCTGGTGGGCACCAAGCCCGGCAGCTTCGGCAATGACCTGGCCCTCCTACAGCTTTACGACGAAATCCGGGAGCGCCGCGGCCACTCCGCGCAGACTCCCGCCAACACCCTTTCCAGCAAGACTTCCGAACAATCTGGAGTACTCATGACAACCGAAGCAAGCAAGACCGAGCAGAACGCCCTCCCCTACGTGGCCGTGACCATGGGCGACGGCGCCGGGGTGGGGCCGGAGGTGGTGGTGGCCGCCGTGCTGGATCCGCAGAGCAACGCCGAGTGCCGGCCCGTGGTGATCGGCGACGCGCTGCGCCTGCGCCAGGCCGCGGACGTCCTGGGGATCGAGGCGGACATCCAGAGCATTGAGAACGTGGAGGACGCGGTGTTCACGCCGGGCCGGGTGAACGTGATCGACCTGGCGCTGCTGCCGGAGGACCTGCCGTGGGGCCAGCTCTCCCCCGTGGCCGGGCACGCCGCGTACGAGTACATCCGGGTGGCAAGCGAGCTGGCGATGGCCGGGAAGGTGCAGGCCATCTGCACCGCGCCGCTGAACAAGGAGGCGCTGCACGCGGCGGGGCACATCTTCCCCGGGCACACCGAGCTGCTGGCGCACCTGACGGGCACGGAGGAAGTGTCCATGATGCTCTCCACGCCCAAGATCCGGGTGATCCACGTGACCACGCACATCGGGCTGATTGACGCCATCCGCAAGATCAACCCGGGCCTGGTGGAGCGCACCATCCGCCGCGGCCACGAGGCGCTGGTCCGGGCAGGCATCCCGAACCCGAAGATCGGGGTGTGCGCCATCAACCCGCATGCGGGCGAGAACGGCCTGTTCGGCCAGGGCGAGGAAGCGGAGAAGATCGGGCCGGGCGTGAAGGCGGCGCAGGCTGCCGGGATCAACGCGGTGGGCCCGCTGCCTGCGGACACGCTGTTCTTCCTGGCGGGCCGGGGCGATTACGACCTGGTGGTGGCCATGTACCACGACCAGGGGCACGGGCCGGTGAAGGTGCTGGGCATCGAGGCCGGCGTGAACATCACGGTGGGCCTGCCGGTGATCCGCACGTCCGTGGACCACGGCACCGCCTTCGACATCGCCGGCAAGGCGATCGCGGATTCCCGGTCCATGGTGGAGGCGCTGCACCAGGCGGCGGAGATGGCCACCCGGCCTGCCGTGGCCGTGTAACGCCGGTTCTTTGGGGGCCGGAACTAGCATGGTTACCACTGCCACCGCCATGCCCACGGGAAGGAGACCGGGAATGCTCAGCGCAAACGCGCGGCGCGAGGAGATCTACCACCTTGCCGTGACCACTGGCCTCGCCTCCGTGGAGGAACTTTCCGCCCGGTTCGAGGTGACGGCCTCCACCATCCGCCGTGACCTGGCACTGCTGAACGGGCAGGGCCGGCTGGCCCGCACCTACGGTGGGGCCATGGCACTGGGTGCGCACCCGGAGGCGTCGCTGCGGCAGCGCACCGGCGAGGCGTTCGAGCAGAAGCACGCCATCGCTCGGTGGGCGGCAGCAGTGATACGGCCCGGGGAGAACATCCTGCTCGACGCCGGCTCCACCGCAGGTGCCCTCGCGCACGAACTGCGCGGGTTCGATCGGTTGTCGGTGACCACGCCGGGCATCAACACTCTGCAGGAGCTGGCCGAGTCCGAGGGCATCGAGGTGGACTGCCTGGGCGGCCGACTGCGCAGCGTTTCGCAGAGTTTTGTGGGCCCGCTGGCCGAGGCGGCGCTGGAGCGGATGAGCTTTGACCGCGTGTTCCTGGGCGCCGACGCCGTCACCGCCGAGGACGGCATCTGCGAAGCCGACCACGCCCAGACCCGTCTCAAAGAGCTCATGGCCCGGCGCGGCCGGGACGTCTACGTGCTCGCGGACTCCTCTAAGCTAGGGCTCCGGCCTTTCCACGCCTGGGCACGGCTGGCATTGCCGTGGACGTTGGTGACGGACGACGGCGCCGACCCCGGGCAGCTGCAGAAGTTCCGGGAGGCTGGGGTGCAGGTTGAGGTGGCGGCCGTAGGATGGTGAACTCGCCACGTGCGTGGAAACGGAGCCGCCCTTTGACCCCTGAACCTGTTACTCCTCTATAGATGTAAGCAGTTCGCCAAACCAAAGTAGTGTATTCATGGCATCTTTCATGGCGTGACGTCTTTTGAATCGGAAGAGTCCGCTACTTTCACTCTGTCGCATAGAAGCAAGCACAAAAGCGCCGACTGGAAGACGCCCGTAACGCCCACGCTCCGGGTCGAGCCAAATCGGCGATGCAATGTACGTACGCCATCGTTGATGAGGTGACTCGTCATCACGTAGCGATGAAACAATCGGTCGTCCAGCCGTGAATGCTTGAATTGCAGCAATCTCGCTGTTGTTCGAAAAGGGGGCCCTTCGCACCGATTCTTCCTGCAAGTGAAGAGAAACTGTGCTTCGCCACAATCGAAGTCCCCGGAACCCGACCGGACTGTCGCGCACCCATAGCTCAACCTTTGTTACCTCGGACGCGCTAATATCTAGAATCTCCCGAACTTCATCTTGAACGAAATCTAGAATGCCAGATGAAATGGTGGAGCTATCAACATCGCTCCGGTTCTCAAGTTGGACCCATTCATTTGACCAAGCAGCAAGTCTTTTTCCATAGCTAAGCGAGACGGGCTCTTGGATCGATATTGCCCCTGGGCCATCCACTTTAGCAAATGGCACGGCGGAGCCGTGCAAATCTGAATGCGCCACCTCTATCGGGCGTGTCAACTGACGAGAAAGTTCTTCGACAAATTGAGCGATTTGGAAATAGTAGTCCACATATATGGGAGTTACACCGAAATGCTGGAACCGTTCAAGCGTGTGACTCCGGAGAGCTCGCTGTCGGTCGCGATCAAGTTCAAGACCGACAGGAATTAGGGCATACCTCTCATAGCCGGAATCGAGGGTGCGGGAAAGGGCCCTCAACAGCGGGCGGTCGGTCAAACTAGTCCCGACGAACAAGGCCGGGGATTCGCGAAGTAGCGAGCGTAGAGCTCGGTATGTGTATTGCTCCGATCTGACGTAGTCTAATTCACCGATTACGGGTGTTCGAAATTTACCGCTATTAACATTGTCATCACGTGGAATCAAACCGTGCAACTGCAAACACGCATTTCCTTGAAAATATAAATCGGCGATTTCAGACTTGTCCGCCACCCATGAGGCTGATTTTGCATTGTCGGCTTGGTCATGCAAAAAATCAGTATCAGTGGTAAAGCACACCCCGGCAGAACCGAAAACGTTACTAAGAGCCTCGACAATATAGTCATCGTAATTTGGGGTGACCGTCAAACAACCGTGACGGTTCTCCGAATAGGCTTTGCAGAGGCGGGCTAGGCTATCAGCCAAGATCCCAGCTTGCCAGTCGCCCGGACCATAAAGCATAAGCCGTAGGCGGTCGACAATACGCTCTAAGTGCCTGTCGACACCATAGTCCTTTCGAAAATATTCAATTGCGAGGGAGGCGGCCTCTAAGATTGAGTGTGAAGAAAATATGTCCTCCCTATGCGAGGGATCGACGACATATTGACTCAATAGCCCATCGACGAGGCCACGCCAGTTGAGATTAGACCGATCGATTGTTACACCGGCGCCGGCGTAGATGAGCATACGATCCGCGGCCGAAAGTTCATCTACAGCCTCACGGGTCCGCGCCCTACTCAGGAAAGGCTTGTCACTTTCGAGACTCGAGGGAAAAATTCCAGGGCTGTGCATTATTGCTGCCTGTGCGGCGCACTCAATGCAGACTTCCCGGCCCGGCGAGACCACTCGTGACGGCTTTTCGCGTACTGGGCCTTTATACGATCGAGCACGATGGTCCGGTCTTGGTCGGGCACTTTCCGTTGACCCAAAATCACCTTGACCAGATCGTCAGAGAACACCTTTCGAAGTTCCGCTTCCGTGTCCGCATTCCTGAGTTTGAGAGTCACCTCTCGTCCTCGATGGTGCAGTTTTAAGGTGATGTCGCGACCAGTCACCTCTTTAGAGGTGATTTCTGGTTTCACGGCCGGAGTTGAGCTGCCAATTGCCACGGGTTCAATTTTTTCAGACATGTTCATCCTGCTAGCGCTGTTTGTCTGGTCAGCGAATAATTGTCACGACCGACAATTTCCGTCGGCGTGCCTCCTCTACGGCTCTCAGCCAACGGTGCAGTGGGTTCGGTTAGCCACATTGCGCGCACCTAAACATTTTCCGTGACATAGCAAACACAACGCACCGCCGTGGGTGGCCACAGTACACACGCATCGCGGGCGGGTCATCGTTCACTTTGTGTGCTACTCGGCAAAGGCTTAGCGTTCGTGCTCTTATGCCCATTGGTGCTCCTCAGGTGATCCACACGGGGGTGCCAGCTCGTGGAGTTTTCACGTTCTCGGAGTGTAGCCGACTTCAAAGTTTATATCCTGTATTGGCCTCACCGAGTGGTGCCTCGATTCTTGAGACCATGCTTGAACAGCGGAACATCCTGCTCGACGCCGGTCCCACAGTCGGTGCTCTGCTCCGCGAACTACTTCCTCCTAGAAGCTTTCGGCCACCATCATGGAGGAACTTACGAAGGTGCTGGGCATCAAGGCCGCCGTGAACATCACGGGGGCCTGCCGGTAATACGCACGTCCGTGGACCAGAGCAGCGCCCTCGATATCGCCGGCAAAGCAATCACGGATTCACGGTCCATGGTGGAAGCGCTGCACCAGGCGGCGGAGATGGCCACCCGCCCGTCAGTCGCCGCGTAGGCGGGTGCTGCGGGGACTTGCCGGGACCGGAACTAGCTGGTTACCAGTGCCACGCGAAGGACACCGGGAATGCTCAGCGCAAACGCGCGGCGCGAGGAGATCTACCACCTGCCGTGACCACAGGCCTTGCCTCCGTGGAGGAACTCTCCGCCCGGTTAGAGGTAACTGCGTCCACCATCCGCCGCGACCTGGCGCTGCTGAACGGGCAGGGCCAGCTGGCTCGCACCTACGGCGGGGCCATGCCCTGGGCGCGCACCCGAAGGCGTCCCTGGGGCAGCGCACCGGCGAAGCGTTCGAGCAAAAGCACGCGATCGCCCGCTGGGCGGCATCCGCGATTCGGCCCATGGAGAGCATCCTGCTCGACGCCGGCTCCACCGTGGGTGCCCTGGCGCACGAACTCCGGGGGTTCGAGAAGCTGTCCGTCACTACCCCGGGCATCAACACCATGCAGCAGCTGGCCGACTCAGAGGGCATCGAGATGGACTGCCTGGGCGGCCGGCTGCGGAGCCCTTCGCAGTGTTTTGTGGGGCCGCTGACCGAGGCTGCCCTGGAGCGGACGAGCTTTGATCGGGTGTTCCTGGGCGCCGACGCCGTCACCGCCGAGGACGGCATCTACGAAGCTGACCACGTCCAGACCCGCCTCAAAGAGCTCAAGGCCAGGCGTGGCCAGGAAGTCTACGTTTTGGCGGACTCGTTCAAACTGGGGCTGCGGCCGTTCCACGCCTGGGCCCGTTTGGCTCTGCCATGGACCTTGGTGACGGACGACGGCGTCGACCCGGAGCAGGTGCAGAAGTTCCGGGACGCGGGGGTACAGGTCAAGGTGGCTAAGATTCAGGAGTAAGTGAAGGGTCTGCAGAGCCAGGCGCGGCTACATCTAGGCAACTCAGGCGGCTACAACTCGGGGCACAGTCGTTCCAAAACCCGGACCATCTGGAAGAATGGATCGCCTCATCCGGTCCTCCCAGGCTGCACGTGCGCGGGGACCACGCCGTTCTTTGTAGGGTCTGAAGCATTGCTTAACTAGTTGCGCCGCCCTCGAAGGTGACCTCGTATCCGAGCGACCCAAACAGACCGGTCAACATGCTCTTGGTATTTTCACCCGCTCGCTGCCGCAGCTCAGAGTTCTCAGCAGCTTCAGCCATATCCGATTCCGCGAGGAGATAGAGCTCCGCTTGCTGAGGCGCCGTGAACGCATCGACAACTCGGTCAGCAATGCCCCGATCCTGGCTGTACACATAGGAACGGTCATGGTCGTTATTGGGCTTGTCGAGCTGCGGCTCGGGCAGCCGCAGCGTCACCGATTTGCCATCAGCTGACAGAGTAAGGTCCTCTTCGGCGAGGCCTGCAAGATCGACATAGGCATTGACGGTGCCAGCGGCCACAAAGAGCGTCCGTCGACCTGCTAGAAAATCGGGAAGCCCCCGGTGTCTTCTTTCTCGTCCAACAACAGCTCAAAATCACCGACCGTAGCGTGATATTGGCTTACGTCCGGTGACGGACTTCAGAAGAACGCTTTGGTCCCGCTCGCTCTTGCTCGAAAACGGGCCGAACCCAAGCATGCTCGCTAGAAGCAGTGCAGCCAGTAGCACCGCCACCGCAGAGGCAATGAACGCGACCGGCTTGAATGATTTAGCTTCGGACATTGGACCCCTTTTGCCTTGTAACGGCTTGGGTTTCCGTTCCTGTTGATTGCCTTCCAGAGATTGCTGTCTGGCTGATTCAGGATCAGTGTAGCGGGACTCGCCCAACGGTTAGGCGGCGACATTTTCATGCATTCCGATATCAATGTGGGACGATAACCACCGGTGACATTTAGGCAGGACCCTGGTCTCAGGTCCTCACGCAGCGTCGCTCCCACCGCTAAGGCGGTTTCACTTCCATGAGGGGACAAAAGTGACTACTGACAGCAAGGCACTCGTGCCGGTATGGACGCTTGCTACAGAGGCAGTAAGTGTAGTCGACGTGCTCGGCCATGAAGGCATGACGCCAGCCCGACTTGCAGAACTGCGAACGGTCCTGGCAGCACTTGCGGATTCCCCCATAGCGACACTCGAAATGCATTCCATGCCGTCGACCCGCGATCGGAAAGGCGGGATTCCGCTTGATGTTGCAAGTCCGCTGGCAAAGCAGTTGACTCAGCTGGTTAATCAAACAGCAAAATCCGCTCCCCCGCAGTTGAACGTCGCGGATACGGGAGAGGTCCTGTATCGGATGGTAGTACCCGCCAAGGTTGCCGCGCAGGTGGGCAAGGGACTTGTTAAACCCATGCCATCAACGGCTGTTGCCGGAGGTGTCTATGACGGGCTGCTCGGCTCCACGGGCATTGTGGCTAAGGCTACCTTTGTGCCTGTTGCCGGTAAAAACGCGGCTGCGGGCACCGCCGGCGCTGCAACTGGTTCGGCAGCCACAGCAGGCGTTGCTGTTGCCAGCGCTGGAGCTTTGACGGTGGCCGCCCCACTCGTGCTGATGGCGGTGGCCGTCAGCGTCAGTGCCTATGCCGAGCACCAGCGCCAGGAAGCAATCGAGCGAATCACCGACCTTTTAGAGCAGTTGCACGAGGTCAATCTCGATAAGGAACGCAACGAGCTGGACGGGTGCCGTGAGGGGATCGACAAGGCTACCTCGATCCTTCTGGACCAGGGCCGGATCGGCTTCTCGCTCGGTCTGGATTCCTCCGTGCACGGCATTAATACCGCTATCGCTGCCGCCCGGAGGCGTCTGAAGAAGTGGGAAGCGGCGCTGGATGGGCTGTCCAGCGGCGCAGTCGAAGTAAGCGAACTGAAAAAGGCGTTTCCCGGGATCACGGAGAACGGCGGCACGTTCCGGACGCATCTGGAGATTGCACGGCTTGCCATCGCTCTTAAACGCCGGGTGCTCGTGCTTCAGGCAGTCGAGCACGCCCAACAGGACACCGACAATTCCTTCAAAAATTTCATCGGGGCGCTTCACGACGACGGACGCAGCACCAACGAGTTGGAGTCAGGTATCAACCAGGTTCTGGTTCGGCTCTCCGCGCTCGAAGTGAAGCGCGACGGCGGTTTCCGACTTCCAGCATTCACGCCCGGCGAGGTAGACCAACTGCTACAGGCCGCATATCGACTTCGTGCTTTGGGAGACGGTCTACAGGTAAATGGACACCGGGATGACGTCGCAATTGAGATTGAGCGGAAGCGTGACGGATCACTCGTAGTTTTCCCAGCAGTTACCGCCTAGCTGCCCATGCGCAAAACGTCCACCAACTCTGCGTTTGTGAATCTTGTTAAAGAAGTCACCGGTGATACGGAGCAGACCATGGCCGGAAAGGCAGACAAAGCCGCAGCATTAATTAGAGACGGCGGACAGCAGGCAAAAGCCGCCGCCAAGGCATACTTTCTTGCCAAGGACCCTGAGACGCAGACTAAGGCAGGAAAACTATCTGCGGACGGCAGGAAGATCTACAGTGCAGCAACAAGCTCCGAAGCCAAAGAGGCCTGTCGTAAAATTGCGGGATTCATAAACAAAAGCGCGAAAGAGATAGCCCACGACTAGAGTCCCGGATTAACTCTGCGCCTGGTCTTGCGGCTGCGGCACCTGGGCCAGGCACCAAGTTATCGTCGACCTTGAATATCTCTGCGCAGTTACAAGGACTTCGCTAGTCTCGCGCAGACCTGGCTCCGGGAGGCACCTCGACGCTCCTGCGCGGACTACCAACTAGCAGTTGAAGGCACCTCTCTGGTGTAGGAAAGATGACCCCAAGTGGCAACTTGCGTAGGCGCCAGGCGTGAGACAGGGTGAAAGGATATTGCGAATGCTAAAGCTCGAGTTCCTAAGGGAAGTTTTGTGAGTTTGATTTTTATACCTACCGCCGATCCTGGCCCATCAATTACAGATTGGCTTCAGACCGGTGCAACAATCATAGGTATTCTTATTGCCGCTACGGTTGCAGTAAGGGTAAGCAGGCAGGAGCACGAGCGGCAGGTGCTACATCAAATGAGAAAAGATGTTGCTACTGCAGTGAGCTCCATCCATTCTCTTCACCCGGCCTTTTCTACTGGCGAGCTGATCGAGGCATTCAGTGGCCCGGTGGTTCCAGACTTCGAATCTGAGAACGATCTCCTTCAACTTCGTGAAGCTGACAAGCTGTTACGTAGCGGTACCGCTGAACTGAGAAGCCTAGCCAACGTCCTGCAACTTACAGCTCCTTCCCCGGTTCACGCAGCAGCCCAGACTTTGCTTGAGTTAGTTCAAGAATTCCACAGTAAAATTGTTTCAGCGCAAATCTGGGCCTCACTTCGAGCTGAGGGATCCACTAGGCCTATGCCCGCGTTTCCCTTCGCCGAGTTGCATAACAGGATAAGAGAGGCAGAGGTTGAGCTTGTGCAGGTAAGCACAAAACCTAGCATTCATAGCCTGCGTCGCCTTCTCAAACGCTTCCGCTCCGCCAGATGATCACCCGTCAAAGTCGAAACAGCACATCCACTGGCTTCCTCGAGAGTGGCCTGCCCGCAGTATGTTCCGCGTGGTGACGCGAGAATCGGTGACATCACTCATACGTGACAGCTGAACCGCTAAGGGACAGGCGCAGGACTAGTTTCCGAACCCGTCGGTGTTGCAGCCGCGGCTCCACAAGCAGGGCGCCAGGTACAGATATTGTTAGGGCACGATGAGTAAAGTTTCTACCGCCCAAGCCGCTCCGTACCAGCGCAGGAAGTCCCGTGGATCCATCACAGTTTTGGACCTCTTCGCCGGAGCTGGCGGGCTGACACAAGGTTTTTACGCAGCTTCCCCCCGGTTCGTTACCGAACGTGCCGTGGAGTTCGAACCGGCAGCGGCAGCATCGTTCGCGAAGACTTTTGGCGACAAAGTTTATCCCGGGCCGATTCAGGACTGGTTGGTCAAGGAGACCGTTCCTGAAGTCGATGTCGTCATAGGTGGGCCGCCGTGCCAAGGTTTTTCTCAGCTGGGCAAACAGGATCCTGAGGACATTAGAAATACCCTGTGGCAGCCCTACGCCGAGACGCTTTCCCGAGCTAGGCCGAAGTACTTCGTCGTTGAAAACGTACCCGCATTCGGCAAGTCCCAGCAGCTGCAAGACTTCAGGGATGCAACTGACAGGGGCGGGCTAATCGAGGACTACGACTTTCAGTGGCATGTCCTGAACGCTGCGGATTATGGAGCCCCTCAGTCCCGAAAGCGGGCCATACTTATCGGGCATCACAGGGACTTGCCCTTCCCCGGGTTTCCGATGCCAACCCATATAGGGCGTCACCGGACCGTCCGGCAAGCACTTAAGGGCGTGATGGCCCGGGTATCCGAGACGAAGCTACCGGAGCGCACGACAGAGTATGCCGGTCGGACCTTTTCCGGCTCATTTCAAACATCCGAACTTCATCTTGGCCGCGACTACGCAGAACTTTCCTTGAGCAGATTTGTCAACATCCCTGCAGGCGGCAACCGGTTCGATCTGCCCAAAAATCTGAAAGCGGCGTGCTGGTTGAAACATGAGTCCGGCTCCGGTGACGTCATGGGCCGGATGCACTGGGATAAGCCCTCAGTTACCGTTAGGACTGAATTTTTCAAGCCCGAGAAGGGCCGGTATCTTCACCCCGTTGAACACCGGGCCATCACGCACCTCGAGGCTGCGAAGCTTCAGGGATTCCCGGATGACCGGCTATGGGTCGGATCCAAAACTGCCATAGCCAAGCAGATCGGCAATGCCGTTCCAACCGCACTTGGACGCGCAATCGCTGCCCAGCTGGTGAAGCACTTATAGAATCTCTCGTCGTGGCAACCGACCTCCGTCCCAAAATGTCGCCTATGAGTGGTAAGTATTGTCTTCAAGATCTTGGCGTTGGCCGAGGGCACTAATCGCAGTATGGGGGATGGAACCGATGATGGTTCGGGATTCATGGGCGGGTACGACCTCGCCCCTAAGCAAGTTTGTCGCGTCTGAAACGCAAAGCGCGCTCAACTCTTACAGGGCACGTCCCGACCTTGTCCGTGAACACAGCAACATTGAAGCTGCCATCTCGCAAGGGGGATATGGCCGCAAACAGCTGAACGAGCTCATACAGAATGCGGCCGACGCAATAAAGGAACCCGGGGGCCGCATCAAGGTCGTCTTGACCCGAGACGCACTTTACTGTGCCAACGAGGGCGAGCCCTTCACTGAGGCTGGCTTTCGAACTCTCATGCTTTCCCATTCATCGGAGAAGCGCGACGACGAGATCGGTCGCTTTGGCCTGGGATTCAAGTCAGTTATCCAGGTGACAGCCGAGCCAAAAATCTATAGCCGCAGCGGTTCGGTGTCGTGGAGTCAGACGCAAAGCCGAGACCTGCTCCAAGAGTTGTACCCAAATTTGGAGAGTTATCCGATACTTCGGTTAGCCGCGCCAGTTGACCCCGATATTGCAGCAGCAGAAGACTACGTCCTGGCCGAGCTATTCCCGTGGGCGTCTACGGTCGTGAAGCTTCCTTTGACAGGCAGCACTGCCTGGCTGTCAGACGAGATTAAGAAGTTCCCCGGAGAATTCCTCCTTTTTTCCGAGAAGATTGGGGCGCTGGAATTCGACGACCGGCTTGAGGGCTCATCACTAGCGTGGACAGCTGATCGCGACGGCAACCGCGTGACCCTGAGCGACGGGTCCGCAATCAGCGAATGGCGCATCTTTCGAGACAAGCACAATGTCAGCACGCAGGCGGCCGTCGAGGCTGGCAGCATCGTCGCCCGCAAACAGGTTGATGTCACTTGGGCCGTCCCGTTGACGGACAACCAGCGCCGAAAAATCGGCAGATTTTGGAACTACTTCCCCACTCAGCATGAGACTTCCCTTCGAGGGATCGTCAACGCTGCATTCAAGATGAACGAGGACCGCCACAGCATACTGGAGACCCTCTACAACAAGGAGATCCTCACTCGCACTCTTCCCCGGATGGTGGCTGGTGCCCTGAAAGATCTCAACACCCCGACCGACCCTGCCTTGTTTCTCGACATTCTTCCGTCGCGTGCTAGAGAGTCTTATTCGTGGGCTGACGCCGCCATCAACAAACCAATTTTTGCCATACTTCCCTTCGCACCATGTCTACCTGACAGGTCGGGCACTCTGCGACTCCCGAGCAAAGTCAAAGTCCAGCCTGTCTTGGAAGAAGCAACCAGACTGACAGCTCTCTGGGAGTCCTGGGTCACGGTAGACCGGCCGTGGTTGCACTCATCTGCCTTGCGAGGGCGAGAGCCTCAGGTGGTACGGATCCTGCAGGAAGCAAACCTGAAGCGCGCTTCGATTGAGGAATGGTTGGAGGAGGTTGTTGTAGGAGGCGAGCTCCAGGACTACGAGAATGCTTTGCAGTTAGCCGCCATGATCGACAAGTCCTATGCGGATTACAGGCCAGCCATGCGGCGAAGCCGAATTGTGCTGATGTCCGACGGCAGCGTCCAGCCGCCAGTTACGTCAAGGGTGTTCCTCCCCATGAAGGCCGACGATGAGTCGACTAGCGTAGTGTCCTACGACTTGATGCATCACGGCAACGCGAATGCTTATCTCCGCGCTCTTGACCTTCAGGCACAAGACGGGCGAGGCATCGTCAGCCGCATCGCCAGCGAAGTGGCTCAGAACTACACGGACCCAGAACTGGCCCAGTCTCTCTGGAGACTTACTCGATCCCTTGCCGTCCCTGAAAGTCTCGATGTCATCAACCAGAGAACGGACGCCAGCCAAATCTTGGTCCGTTGCCGCGACCACAAATGGCGTCAACTTGCGAACGTATGGCTGGCGGGCAGTCTGATCTCTCAGACGAACGTCGGCGATGAGCATCTGCTAGTAGACGATCAGTACCATGCGCACGACATCGCGTTGCTGAAAAACTTAGGCGCCCGGACGTCTCTCGGGGACGCCAAAATGGTCCGTGCCGGGGGCAGCTATGAATTATGGAAGGCTTCTGAGGCAAGCCGTTTGTCCGATGAAACCCGGAATGGACCTAGCCGGCTTTCAGAGGCCGGAATACGTTTTAACCAGGCGCTGACCACAGACGGCCTTCACCTCCTAGTTGATGCCTCAGCTGCAACCAGGGCGAAAGTCACACGAACCATTTTGACCCGTCCACAGTACCCGACCAAGGTTGAATTCAGCAGCGGTTTTCGGGCTCCCGAGACCATCGATGGGCCCGATCTTTGGTGGGTCAAGAACCATGGGGCTTTTGAGACCCCTCTCGGATTGGTGGACACCAAGCAGTGTGTCGGGAAAGTTGATGGAATACCCACCGACTATCTGCCCTTCCCGGGTGAAGAAGAAGCAGCCGCATTACGTTTGCCAACTGATCCTGGCCAGATCCAGTGGGGTTTCGTCCTTTCCTTGGCCGAACAGCGTCTGCCAATGCTTCAGCTGCACGAACTCTATGGGGCTTTAGCTGTCCTCGATGTGCGTCCACCGAAGGAGCTACTCACCCCTCTTAGCGGAGGCCGAAATACACGCTATCTGGCACCGGATGTACTCCTGGCCGCCGACCTTAAGTCGCGGGACTACCTGGTGGAAACAGCCGATGTCCCAGTCCTGTACACAGGTCATCCTGATCTGGATGAGGCCCTGACCGAGAACTGGGGAATCAAATCAGTCACAGTCGAATTCTTCACCTCGGCTCGAGCCATTCCAGTCGAAGGAGAAGAGCCGGAAAGCATCAAATCGCGATTCCCGTACCTCAAACGCGCCGCCAGTGAAGTTGCCGTTCAGACCTTGTGTGTTCCCTGCATCTCCGTGGAAGAAGTTCAAACGAACAGCCACGATTCAAAATCAGTGGCCACGCCGAGAGCGTCCTACCTGCAAGACGGCATGCTCTATTATCGTGCTCCCCAAGGCGACCAGGCGCTGCTGACAACAATACTGGGGGCATTCGGTTGCAAGCGGGCCAGTGCCGAGGTCATGCAAACTATGCGACAGCTCAAGAAGGACGCTGAAGCCCAGGCCCGGCTTGGACGGGTCAACAAGCAAAAGACAGATGCCGGTAAGATCGCAGAGCTTGTTGGCCGTGAAACCCTTCAAGAGCTCATCCCGGATGCAGTCATGAAGATGCTGGACGCCCGAGGACTTGAGCTCACGGACGAACGCTTGTTCGACATCGTCAGCAATTTGCACGGCAGCAGTCTCCTCAAAGTGCTCAAGCCTGCCCTTTCTGAAGCCGGCATTGAGACTCCTGGTCAACTCCGTGGCGGGCGCACCGCCCAAGAGTTCGTCAAAGAGCTCGGGTTCTCCCCCGCGATGGCCGGTGAATCCATCAAGAAGAAACCCGAGCGCGAGGAGTTCGTTGGACCGGTGGGTTTGAACCCTCTTCACCAATACCAGGAGACAACCAGCAAGAAGATCGTTGACCTCCTTGCTCGGAACACCAAGCACAGCCGTGGTCTGGTTCAGCTGCCCACGGGAGCTGGCAAGACGCGTGTAGCCGTTGAATCCGTGATCCGGGAGATCAAAACAGCGCCAAAGGAAGAACACCGCTTAGTCATCTGGATCGCCCAATCCGAGGAACTCTGCGAGCAGGCCATCGAAACCTGGACCTACGTGTGGCAAGCAGCGGGGGCCCCGGGCGAACGGATGGCCGTTAGTAGGCTCTGGGGTGGTAACAGCGCCGTTCGAGAGGAGACCAAACTTCATCTGGTTGTTGCGACAATTCAAACACTTGCCAGCATCCAACAAACACGTCGGTCCATGTATGAATGGATGTCTGATCCCGACCTTGTGATCATTGATGAAGCCCACGGGGCGACGGCAACTTCTTACACCCCTGTCCTTTCCTGGTTCGGCCGCTCATTCACAGAAAAGTCCCGGTCTCTGCTTGGTCTTTCGGCCACACCCTATCGGGGCACGAACGAAAAGGAGACTGAGCGACTTGTTGCCCGGTTTGGACGCAATCTCATCGAGCCCGATGAGTTCAGCGCGGAAAACGCTCACGAGTATCTCCAGGGCATGGGGGTTCTGGCCCAGGTAAAGCATCGCGAGCTCAAGGGCATCCAGCTCAGGCTGAAAGACATGGCCTCCGCCACGGACGAGGATTCACAAAGTGCAATGCTCGAGGCCCGAATCGACCTGCAACACGTTGCGGACAGCACGCAGCGAAACGAGGCCATCCTTGATCACATCAAGTCATCACAGACGAAAGGACCCACTCTCGTCTTTGCTGCCTCAGTAGAACACGCAGAAGCACTCGCCGCTGTACTTTCGGTGGAAGGCATTCCGGCAGCCGCCATTTCTGGAAAGACCGATCTTGGCCACCGACGCTCAATTATCGAAGACTTCCGAAACGGCAAAATCCGTGTGTTGACGAATTTTGATGTGCTCACCCAGGGGTTCGACGCGCCCAAGGTGGATGCCGTATACGTTTGCCGTCCCACTTTCTCCCCCAACAAATACATTCAGATGATTGGCCGGGGCCTTCGTGGCCCACTGAATGGCGGCAGCGAAGAAGTTTTGATTGTGAATGTGAAGGACAACTTGGATCAGTATGGGCACCAGCTCGCTTTCACGCAGCTGGACTACCTCTGGAGGAACGAGGCAATCAGTGCTCGCTGAGATCGAGCTGGACGAGAGTCAGCGGGCGGTAGCAGAAGCGGAAGCAGAGGACAGGCTGTTTGTCACGGCCGCGGCGGGGCAAGGCAAGACCGAAGTCCTTCTGGCCCGAGTGAAAACACTCGTAGAAGACGGTCTAAATCCGGCAGACGAGATTCTAGTACTGAGTTTCTCTCGAGCCGCCGTCGAAGCAGTACGGAAACGTGCTCGTGCGCACGACCTGGATGGCTTGCAGATCAGGACGTTCGACTCTTTTGCGGCGCAAATACTGATCGACATGGACGAAGATACTCTCGGTGACAGCTTCGAGGCGCGGATCAGGAAAGCGACGCAATACGTTGCTGGTGAAGAGACTCCCGACCGAATTTTGCACCTAAAGCACATTCTGGTTGATGAAGCCCAGGACCTCGTGGGAGACCGGGCGGAGCTTGTCTTGGCCTTGTTCGCCGCATTAGGCGAGGACCTAGGCTTCACTGTGCTCGGAGATCCGTTGCAAGGTATCTACGATTTCCAGCTGGAAGAGTCAGACTCAAAGCTGACCTCCGGCGAGCTCATCGAGAAGCTGAAAACTGATTTTGGTGCTGAACACCAGAAGCTGGCCAGACATTATCGGGCGGTCACTGACCGCACTCGGGAGCTCATCTTGGTGGGCGACGAAATACGGAGCCTCGGTGAGCTCGATGACTCAGGTTCAGAGACAGCACACGGCCTTCTTGACGACTTCCGAAGGCAAGTGTCCAGCACCTCGGTGCTAAATGAGTCCGGGGCGCTATCCCCGAATGCCGGCGAGACAACCGCCCTCCTCTGTTCGACAAATTACGAGGTGCTCATAGCGAGCGAACTTCTGTGGCAGAACGACTATCCGCATCTGGTTCGCCGCAAAGCTCAGGACATGAGTGTTGCGCCTTGGGTGCACCAGGTCTTCAAAGACCTCGAAGATCGAACGTACGATGCGGACGACATCAAGTCACGCCTTACCGCGCTCTTTGGCGACTCAGCAGCTGACCTATGGCTCGCGCTAAAGACAGCTGAAGGGAACTTCCCGGCTTACAATTCCTTGAATGTTCCCCAGCTGAGTCAGCGACTCCGCAGCCGGTCAATCCCATTAACTCTGACCGTGGCAGATACTGCCAGCCTCATAGTCTCCACAGTTCACCGGGCCAAGGGGCTTGAGTTCACCAACGTCCTCTACCTGCAGCCCGAGTTTGGATCGCCAGCCGCGAAACAGAACGCGGACACCCTAAAACAGAAGTACGTCGCGCTTAGCCGCGCCAGGGAAGAAGTGATTTCGACCAAGCTTCCCAAGGGCATATTGAAGCGAACGGAGAAATCAAAGGATCGATGGCTCGAAAAGGCCTATGGCAAAAATCAGGTGCTCTACACAGCCCGGATGGAGTTCCTCAACTCGGACATCGATGACGTCTCCCCGTACTACCCGGAAGACGGCGACGCCCAGGCCATCCAAGACAACCTCGTATTGGAGGACCTGTTGGGCCAAGTCGTGTCAGGCTCTATACAATCCGAACCGGAGCCAGGCGAAGTGCCCCGTTACGTCTTGACCACCAGTGACGGCAAGGTTATCGGGCGAACCAGTCCAGCCTTCGCGTATGCACTCAAGAAAAACTTCGGGCTCAAGGGCAACCGCAGCCACGAGTGGCCAACGGGATTCACGGGCGCCCGCGTAACTTCCATCGAATGCGCTACCGGCCACCCGGAAGAGACAAAGCTAACGGGGTTAGGCTCCTCGGGCATGTGGTTGGTACCCCGGCTGACCGGTTTGATTACGCGGACGAAGAACTAGGAGCAGTAAGTGTCGAAACTCGATGCCAAGTACGCCTTCCGCCGTGAAATGGTGGACCGCCTTGAAACAGATCTTTATGGACCGGGCTCTACCGACGAGCTCATCACGGAACGTCCGCTGGAGCGCTATGTGACGGGCGTTCTTTGGCCCGCAGCTGACGACACCTACGTCGAAGCCCCTGACGAGCCAGAGTCGGTTGCTGCAGCTTCAGGAGAGGCCTCCGTGGACACCTCCGTCGCGAACGCGCGCCTGACGTATCCCAGCAGTGTAGGCCTTACAGTCTCCGTGGATACAAACCATTCCATGTCCCTGACTGTCACCCCAACCGCTGCGCGGTATACGCCAATAGCTACCGTTAGGGAGAGTGGCAGCAAACGGCATGATACTTATGACTGGCAAAGAGCTGCCGCTGACTTGCCCGAGATCGAGGTAGATCTTTCGGCAGCTGGGCCGCAGCGCCACCTGCTAGAGGGCGGTGCATTGGAACTGTACGCCTTGGTGCGTGCCCCGGAAGATGCTGTTGTCACTGTCACCGTTGTTCTCCGGAACACGCAGCCCAAGCCGGACCCGACCTCCGACAAGGATGTGGCGTGCTGGTTCCAGGCCAGCGTTTCGGTCCACACACCAGTCCCGGCGCTGGTAGACCGATCCAAGCTCCGCACCAGCGTCCCGTCCGACCCCGACTTGGCCTCCTCGGAGCTTCTCTACCGCAACCACATGGTCTTCGGGGCAGGCCATGGGTGCGCTATTGAAGTGCAGGAGGCCGACGTCGACGGGCGGCTTTGCCGACGAGTCTCGTCAACGTTTGTCCCCCGGCAGGACGTTTACAGATCCATGGCGGGAGGCAGTGCTGCCAATCTGTCGCTGCCTTTCATGGCAACAGCCTCTCGCAACGAAGTTGTTACCGAACTTAACCGCCTCGCACAGGACTACTCGTCCTGGATTGCGGCATCCACTGCATCCGCAACACAGGACGGGCCTGCGTACGTGCCGCCCCACCTACGTGAGGTCGCGGACGAACACATGAAGCAGGCGGGGCTCGCCCACAGTCGCATCAAGGCTGGGATCAAATTGCTTGCTGAGGATACCAAGGCCTTCGAGGCATTCCAGCTAGCGAACAAAGCAATGCACATGCAGCGATCCCGCCAGGACTGGGTACGAAACGGAGCCAAGGGCGATTTCAAACTAGGCGAACAGAGCTGGCGCCCGTTCCAGATCGCTTTTATCCTCATCAATTTGCCGTCGCTAACGGACGACCAACACGAGGAACGCGACATAGCCGATCTCCTTTGGTTTCCCACCGGTGGTGGAAAAACCGAAGCCTATCTCGCTCTTATCGCGTACCTTTTACTACTTCGACGGCTTCGGGACAGCAACGTTAGCGGCGTTGCTGTGATCATGCGCTACACGCTGCGACTTCTGACCATCCAACAATTCGAACGCGCCGCTATGCTCATCTGCTCGCTGGAATCCGTGCGACTGGACAACGACCGTCTTGGAGACGCACCATTCAGCATCGGTCTCTGGGTCGGCGGAGGCGCCACCCCGAACGACATTGCGACCGCGAGGACGAACCTCGGAAAGCTCAGGAACAACCAGGAAGTCATAGAAGGCAACCCCAAACAGATAGAAGCATGCCCTTGGTGTGGCACCCGACTCGCAGTCGACGACTACCGGATCATCAAGGTACCGACAGATCGCATGACTGTGACGTGCTCCAATCGTTCATGCGACTTCGCCGGCGGCCTTCCAGTTCATATAGTCGACACGGACGTCTATAGGGAACGCCCGGAGCTCGTGATCGGCACTGTCGACAAGTTCGCCGGCATGTCCTGGCGCGGCGAAATTGCAACGCTTTTTGGACGCCTCTCCCCTACTGATTTGGGCCCGGACCTGATCATCCAGGATGAGCTGCACCTTATTTCCGGCCCCCTCGGTTCTACTGTTGGCTTGTTTGAAACAGCTGTCGACTTGGCCGCCAGTGGCATCGGGCGTGAAGGGGGCTCAGAAGCCAGAAAGCCAAAAATCGTTGCCTCCACGGCTACGATTCGAAGGGCTGAAGACCAGATACGGTCCGTCTTTGACCGTCAGTCCAGCCTGTTCCCGCCTCCGGGACTTGATCCTGACGACTCCTTCTTTGCCCAGAAGGCCCCCTCTGACCAATTCGGGACACGCCAATACGTTGGAGTGCTCGCATCCGGCACCAGTCATGCGACGCTCATGGTCCGCACCTACGCCTCGTTGTTGCACTCGGCCAACCTTATTGAGGCGGCAACGGCCGAAGACCGCGACCCTTACTGGACGCTCATGGGGTACTTCAACAGCCTCCGCGTTCTAGGTTCCGCTTACCTTCAGGTATACGACGACGTCCGAGCCCGCCTTAATCTCCTGGCGAAACGCGACGGCAGGCTGGAGGGGCGTGGAATCCAATTGAGTGAGCTGACAAGCCGCGTGGAAAACCACAAGATTCCGGAAGCGCTCAAGTCTCTGGAAAAGAGCTTGATGAGCAGCCAGCGACCCGAAGACGTCGTACTGGCAACCAACATGATCTCAGTTGGACTTGACGTCGACCGCCTGGGTCTTATGGCAGTCATGGGACAGCCTCAATCAAGTGCTGAGTACATCCAGGCCACGAGCCGCGTCGGGCGACAGCACCCGGGCTTGGTAGTAACCATCTTCAATGCAGCGCGCACCCGGGACCGCTCGCACTACGAATCCTTCAACGATTTCCATGGGGCCCTTTATCGGGCCGTTGAAGCAACCAGTGCCACGCCTTTCGCTGCCCGGTCGCGAGACCGGGGACTCCACGCCACGCTGGTGTCAGCCCTGAGGATGCTTGTCCCCGAGCTGCGTGGCACTGCAGGGCATGTCCGAGACAAATCCCCCGCAGTAGACGAAGTGATGACCTGGATAGCCAGCCGAGTCGCATCCGTCGATCCTGAGGAATCATCCGCTACGCGCGAAGAGCTGGAGCGACTTCTTAACATATGGCGGAAAGCAGCCCTCGCTGACGCTGATCTGCCTTACGAGGGCAAGCGGAATTCGCCACGTTCGCTGCTCATCGATTCCAGCAAGGCCCTTGAAGATCCTGATTTCGTCTACAGCACAAGTACTATTCCGTGGCCCACACCCCGCAGTATGCGCGACGTTGACGCAGAGACCGCCCTCCGGCCGGCCCCAATAAGGAAGGATGCCACCCTTGGCTAAAAAGACCTATGCCGCCCGGCGCAGCCAGTTGATCTCCACCTTCGGAGTCGGCAGCCTGTTCCCTGCTGAAAACAACAGCTTCATGATCACCAGCATTGATCAGTGGGACCGGAAGCATTTGAAGCCGGTCATTGAACCGCGTCTGGCTAGAAGCCTGAGAGTGTCTGAGCTCCTCCTGCCCCCGGCGGGAGCTCGCGGAAAGATTCCGGTAGTTCGTTTCCCACAGATGCTTGTCTGTCCGAACTGCGACCGCCTTGGGAGGGTCCAGCAGTTACAGGCGTCCTACGAGGATCCCAAGTGTGGCCTATGTAAGTCGCTGGCACCACTGACTCCGTCGCGATTCGTCGTCGCGTGCGAGGACGGACATATCGACGACTTTCCCTATTCCTATTGGGTTCATGGGTTCACGCCGACAGAGGATGCCAACCACTTGCTCTCGCTGGCCTCGGAAGGCCGGACATCTTCCCTGGCCGACATGGTGGTCCGGTGCTCGTGCGGAAAATCCCGGACAATGGCCGATGCCTTCAATTCCATCGCCTTGAAGGAAATGAAATGCCAGGGGAACCGGCCGTGGCTGGGCTGGGGATACCGGGAGCGTGAATGCGGTAAGCCTCCAAAGACCGTGCAGCGTGGTGCGTCTAACGTCTGGTTTCCAGTCGTAAGATCTGCAATCTCGATTCCGCCCTACTCGGAGTTTCTCGCCAAGGTCGTGACGTCGAAGGCTGCCCAATTAAGCCAGCCCCAGGCACTTGAACCGGCGTCCGCATGGGTTTTGGAGGGCGTTGCTCAGGAGTTTGATGGGCGCTTCTCTGTGGACGAGCTGCGGGCGGAAATCAGACGCCAGTTTCACGGTAGTGAAGATACTGAGCTCTCGGAAGACCAGCTTCGCGAGCAAGAGTTCCTTGCGCTGATGAACGGTCGGAAGGATAGCCCGGACACGGACTTTGTCGCCGAGAAAGTTGCCGTGCCAGCCGACCACCAGCATTGGATCAAGGCTGCCCGAAAAATCACCCGGCTACGGGAAGTACGTGCACTCTACGGGTTTAGCCGCCTGCAACCGAGAGGCGAGGACAAGCCCGACGCCAAGCTGTCACCGCTCTCCCCTGACGACAACCGACAGAACTGGCTGCCCGCAATCGAGACACTAGGCGAGGGACTCTTCGTAGCCCTCGATAGGTCACAGGTTGAAGCGTGGGCAAGAACTGACTTCGCCGCAAGCCGGGAAAACACTTTGTGGATCAATGCCAAGCGTGCAGCGAAGCAGAGGGGACTGGAACCTGCACCTGTAAGCATAGTGGAGACCCTGGTCCACACGCTGTCCCACATCATTATCGACCAGCTTTCTCTCGACGCAGGTTACCCTGCATCTTCTATCCGCGAACGTCTCTATGTGGGGCAGGATCAGGTCGGTGTGCTCCTTTACACGGCCTCATCGGACTCCGCTGGCAGCCTGGGCGGCATCGCGGCACAGGCGAGCCCAAAGCGGCTTGGCCCTGCACTGGATGAAGGCTTGTTCCGTACATCGTGGTGCTCGGCCGACCCTGTCTGCATTGAGTCGAGAGGATCAGGAACTGACGCGCGAAACCTCGCAGCCTGCCATTGCTGCGTCCTCGTCCCCGAAACTAGCTGCGAACTGTTCAATTCGAATCTGGATCGAGGCTCTCTATTCGGCGTGCATGGGCAAATCGGGCTCGGTTTTCTCGAGTGGGCCAAGTTGAATCCTCTAGGCGAGCCTGGCGGCTCGGCTGAGAGGCCATCAGCAGTGCTCGAGCATATCGACGTCCCCGAGAGCATCCGGAAGAGCGCCTGGCTGACCGTCTTTGAGGAATCTGGTCCCGACTTGAAGGAACTGATTCCGGAACTTGTAGAAGTCGAGGTAGAGCTCGGCGACTGGGGTGCGGACATCGGCCCAGATAATCAGTGGCAAGTAGACCTATCGTGGGCGACGTCGCGAGTGGCAGTACTCGTGGATCGCGACGACGAACGGGACGACTGGCTTGCGGAGCAGGGGTGGACCACCTATCACACGAAGGACTTTGCGCCTTCTGATCTCGCGGACAAGCTGGCGGACAAGGTTTATTAGGCCTGATGGGTGGGGGTCGGGAGTCCGACCCCCACCCATCCTGCAAGGGGTTCTAATCCAGGAAGTACTCGTAGCTCAAGGGCACCAGATTTTCAGGTGATGGCTTCCAGTCCGGATATACATTCATCAGCCCGTCGTCGGCGACGATGGTGCCATCCATGTGGCGCTCCCATTGAATCTCCGCAACCACAACTAAGTCCGTTTGGCCGAACTCGTTGGCATTTGTTACCTCGTTGCGGGTGAGGATGACCTTCTGAACGTGACCTTGCGAGCCCTTGACTTCGACGCGGCGAACTTCGTCCCCCCGCACTGCTTCGAGGTCGTAGGACCGGTAGGCTCCGACATCCTCCACCGCGAACCCCAAAGCCTCATAGTGCCTAATCGCCTGCCGCACGGCCTGCATCTCGATGGCTTGCTTAAGGACGGGATCCGCGCAAAAGCCAGCGTACCGCTGACTCACACCGTTTTGCCCACTCACAGGAGGTGCAATTAGGGGCCGGTCAAAGCCACCCCAATCGCTGTCCGGCAGCAGGTCCGGCGCAGCGTGGATGACCTCCGCCGGGAGCTTGAACAGATATCCCTGGTTCGGTTTCAGCCCGCTCGTCGGATGCTCCTGAAACGGAAAATAGATGGTGAATTTGCCGCGCCCGGAGTAATCCCGTTCAAGTTCGCTCTTAATGCCGAGGATGTCGGACTGATGATCTGCACGGAGATCGGTCAGGAGATAGGGGTGAGGCAAAGGCGTGTAGTTCGTCAGGGGAATCGTGTTTGCGGGCTTTCCGTACCAGTCCCCTGCGCGGGGCTGAAGCTCCCCCGCTACGATCGAAGCACCATACATGCCGGATTTGAAGCGCATTGGGTTGTTCTTTCCAACCCAATGGAGAACAACATCTCCAACGCGCACGTCCCTCATCAAGTCATAACGCGGTGTATCGGGTGCGATGAGCTCGCTCCCCCAGGTGTCCACGTTGACCAGTTCCATCCAGTACCGCTGTTTAGCGTCTCCGTCCCACCATCGGGACTTCGTCGCTGTCGATCCTGCCGCCATTTCTCCCCCAATTGTCGTTATGTATGGAAACTACTTTGTACCAAGCAGCTCTGACGGTTTGCCGCTCCATGACACAACAAGCCCGTCGCGGGCCCTGGTAGCAGCCACATAGAGGAGCGAACGCTCACGCAGAAGCGCATCCGCTTGTTCGGCCGGAGCCAGGTTCTGCAACTGGTATGCAGCCGGCATCGACTGATCCGACATGCCGAACAGCACAACTCGGGTGAATTCCATGCCCTTTGATCGGTGCATTGTCATCACTGCCGGCACCCCGGAGGCAGCGGCGGATCCGGCAATCCGCGCCTCTAGTCCCCGTTCATTCAGTCCGCTGATTACCTTGCTAATCTGGAAGTTCGCTCGAACCAGAACGCCGACTGTTTCCAGCGGCACGCCTTCCTCCTGCCATGTCCGCAGCGTCTGGGCGAGGTTGTCCAACTCTTCCACATAGGACGTTGCCGCGTGTTCCTGTGGCTTCGGTCCCACACGGGAAGAGGTATATCCGTTGACGGATTCATCGATGCCCTCGATGTCCGTGACGGGAATGCCTTTCAGAAGTCCGACGGCGTACGCCAGGTTCTGCTGTGTGGTGCGGTAGTTGAGGGTCAGCCGCCGGGACCTGCCAACAATTCCGATGCCAAAACGGGACAGCGGCACCTTCTGTCCGTAGATGCGTTGGTGCGAGTCCTCGGCAATAAACAGGTCGTCAGGACCCTGCTGCACCAGTTCCCGAAGGAAGAGCCAGTGACCTGCATGCAAATCCTGGGCCTCGTCGATAAGAACGTGGTCTGCCATCCGGGTCAGGCCATTCTCGGCGCGCTGCCTCAGGATCAAAGCTGCGAGGTGTGCCATCTCAACAAAGGAGGCATGCATGTCGATCCGGTTGTAGTACCTGTAGCCCTCGATGACCTTCCATACGGCCAGCCTCTTGGCGCGGTTGAGTGCTGTGCCGCGCCCCGCGCGGGGGACCTTGAGATACTCGTCTTTACCCGTAATGAAGTTTGGCAGCACGACGGTCTCGTATTCCTGCTGAAGGAATGTGGGGTTGGCGAGCTCGGGCTCGAGTTCGTGCTCCACGTCGCTAAGCGCCGATTCCCATTGTTGGCGCGCTCGGTCCGCCTCCAGTATCTTGCCCGGAGCTGCAGCCTCAAGGCCAAACAGATCCTTCATTGACTGCCGCTGTTCGGCTTCGGGAGCGGCACGGAATACCTTGTTGACGAGCGAATCCACACCAGCAACATGAATACCCCGGTCACCAGGCTTGGATGTACGAGGAAGACCCGCTTCGAGCTTTGCCAGTCCGCTTTCAAGCGACTCAGCAAGGGTAGTGGTGTACGTCGTCAGCACTATGCGGGAAGAAGGCTCCGCAAGAGCAAGTGCCCTTGCCCGGTGCAGCAGCACAACAGTTTTGCCTGTGCCGGCGCCGCCCGAGAGCCTGAAGGATCCGCTGTAGCGCCGTTCAGCGTAGATACGCTGTTCGGGGTGGAGGAAGGTACGCCAGGAGTCGAAGTCGCCGCCTTCGATGACCTTCTTCAGCTCTTCTGAGTTGTCCCCGACAAAGGTGAACTGCATCTTCGTCGCCGGATGCTCCAGCGCCCGCTTGATCTTGTCCTCTTCGGACTCCTCCGGGTCGTCGACATAGCGGCTCAGGGCCAGCTTGTCCCGCACCTCTGAGACGGATGTCCCAGCGGCGAGCTCCAGCAACGCGGTGGCCTGCCACTCCGGGGCATCACCTAATACATCCAGAAGCTCCTCATCAGATGAAGCAGCGAAGGCTCTGCTCACGAGATCGGCAGCGAGACCAAGGTTTGCCACCAGCTCACCCTGATCCATCCCGCACGTTGCGAGCGGGTTCGTCCAGAGCTGTGGTGATTCGGTCTCTGTCTCTTCCTCAGGAGCCTCAGGCTCGACTACGTCGGCTGGCTCCTCGATGACAGTGTCCAACGGGGGCACGGGAGCCGGAGTTGATGCCCGCACCACCTCGAGGACACCGTTGACTGAGTTCACCTGGAGCACGCTGGACCGAGCGATGTCGATTGCCTGGTCGTGGGGCCATGCACCGTAGTAGAAGTAGTGCGGGATGTTCTCGAAAGCAACTTTGAACAGCACTGCACGGTAGTTCAAATCGATACGTCCAGTGCGGACGCGAGGGTCGGCAGGCGTATGCATCGGCTCGATGTGGAGGCCCGGTGCAGTGTCGTCTTTCTGCAACTTCTCAAAGAAGGAATAAACCTTGGCCTTCATTGCGCCGTCGATCTTGTCCTTCTGCTTGATCCAAGTCACGAGTGCCACGTCAAGCCCCCTTTGCCTTCAGCAGTTCACGTATTTCTTCAACGTCAATTCCCACAGTGGTCCATCCCGAGGCTTCCAGCCCTTCACATTCGTCACCGTCGAATACCACGGCAAGGTGATGGTCCGGCCAGGCGATTGAAACTGGCACGCCGTCCACCTCGTATCCGAGCTCCGGCAAAATATCCAGACCGGCAGTGGCGAGCTGCAACAGCAGTGTTTTTTCAAATTCAGTTGCCTGATCCAACAGTGGCTTCCACGCGGGTCCCACCTCATCCGCCATTACTTGGCGCGCGAGTTCTGCAGCAACCGAGCCGGCAGAGCTCACACGGGAAGCTATGGATCCGATGGTCAAACCTATGGGTTTGAATGCCAGGAGGTTCGAGAGCTGCAGCCAAAGGCGCCAGGAGGCTTCATGTGAAGAAGAAGCCAGTGCATCCTGCCGATCATCAAGGCAAAGGCCGACGGCGATCGTGGACAGGCTGTTAGGCGAGCCCGCGGCAGCAAAGCCGACGCTGCCGGATCTGCACGTCCAGGCGGTCACACTGCCGGTGGGCAGCGGTGGCTCTTCTCCACGGGCCAAAGCCACAGCATGCCCGTAAACAGCGTCCGCGTCCGAAGGCTGTGGCTTCTCCTGCATGAGCATCAGCGGCACCAGTTCCGAGAACTTGGTCCAGGCTTCAGGATCCGGCTTGTTGACCCACTGCCAGAGCATGCTCATGGCATCCCGCCCCAGCGCACCCATGATGGACGCGTCCACAGGGAACTTGGCCATCAGCTGTGCGTTCAGCTTGGCGTTTGCCCAGGACGGCAACGTATCCGGCGCCGACGGACCAGCTTCAAAGGCAGTCACGTCCTCCCATGTGACGGCCCATGGAACCACAGCCGAAGACAGCTCCGAGGTATGCCGAAGCTTGTCGCGCTTCTCTGCGTCGTCCGCGATCCGGTTGTGCTCCGGCGACGCGTGGAATGCGAAGCCGTCCGTGTAGATTGCCAGCACCGGGAAGTTCGGGTCCGGCGGCCCTTTCAGCAGGAAGTCCGGCCGTGTGCCAGCAACATCCACCTGCGGTAGAAGCTGCCACTGGAAGTTCTGACCGGGGATGCGGAAGGTAATAGTGTCGGCGAGCGCGCCGGGGGTGACCTTAGTGTGCGCGCCCACTGCTTTGAGGCGGTCCATCCAGGCTTTCCGGAACCGCTTTTCCAACAGCGATTCGATTGATGTATCGACGCTTGGCGCTTCTTCGGTTACGGTCCAGTCCGAGTACGACGGCGGGACCTCACCGTCAGCGGGTTTCTGCCCGGAGCGCAGCAGTAGACCAAGCAGTCGCTCGGCACTTGCCCTGGCAACCTTGTCCACCTGCCATGGCTCCGCATGCGGCAGGAGGCAGTGGTGGCAGGCAAGCCGTTCCTCGAACCGGCAACTGCAGTCCCGGACTATCTCCCAGGCTGCGTACAGCAGCTCCCACACCCGCTTCGCATCAGCGAACTCTGCCAGGTATCCCGTGCCTCCGGGGACCTTGTCGTGGAGCATGAGTGCGATCCGGCCACCGCCATGTGCGAGATCGTTGATCTTCAGCACCCCGAGGTGGTCAGGTGCTCCGCCCAGGACCTTCTGGAGACCCATGAGCAGCGCGGCCTGAAGACTCGGCACCGAGAAATCGTCGCCGTAGGTGACGTCCAGCGGCAGGTGCAACACCACGCCCTGGGTATTGAGCTCGCGCGCCAGGACTACTTCCTTGATGCTCTCCCGGGTTTCCTTCCGGAATTTGCACCAGAACCGGTGCTCGTTCGGCCGGTTCTCTTTAGCTGACTGGTCCAGCTGGCCGCAGTAGGAACACAGCCGGAACATCGGTGTGCGAACGTCGTCGCCGGCAATCGTCCGTACCCCACCGTTGGACGCGGTCCGCCCGGTGTTGATCCACCGGATGTCCACCCGGTTGAAGTACTCCGCGCCGAACTCATAGCCTTCCACGAACCAGCGCTTTTGCAGGTGCTGCTGATCAATATCAGCAGCGGCCGCGATCGTAAACCGTTCACGGACGCGGTTATCGCGGCGGTCGTTGATGGATGCTTCGTCCCGACGGACTTCGGCGGAGACCTTTTTCATGACCACGACGTCAAAGATCTGACCCATGTCGGCGATTGCCGCCGTCGTACACCTGACGCAACTGGTGACCGGTGCGCTGGTGCCCAGGTCTGTCTTGATCCAGCCGCACTGCGGGCACATCTGCCATTTCTGAATGTGGCTTTGCTGCGGCCCGAGGTCCACGGCATCGATCAGGATCTCCATGCCCTGGGCGTAGAACGTGGCACCGGGGGCGAACTCACTGAGCGCTATGGAGGCACCACGGTTGTACGTGACGGTATCGGTGACGAACTCCTGTGTGTCGGCGTCCTTCCAGGACAGCCCCACGTCGAGGCTGACGGAATCGTCCAACAGGGTGTAGTTGGGCAGGACGCCGTACGCTTCCAGTACGGAGATCCAGTAGTCGCCGCGGAGCTGCTTGAGCTGGTCGCCGATCATGCGGAGAGTCGCTTTGGCCGTGCGGAGGGCCTGAACTGCGTCAGAGGACTTGTCCTCCAACCGCTCCGCTTCTTTGGCTGCGGCCTCCAGCTCCGGCAGAGCCTTGTCGATTTCCTTGCGGCGGGCCTCAAGCTCGTCGATGTCGGCTTTCCACTCCCCTGCCGCCCGGATGAGGTGCCGGGCGAGACCGCTTGGCTCGCCGTCGTCGTGCTCTGATGCCCAGGCCATCAGCCGCTGACGGCTTCCCTCGGAGACCCATTCACCGAACTGGCCCAGGAACTCAGCCAGGTAATCTTTGGCATTCGTCGTGGCGTCCTGGATCAGCTCCCCGATGAACGAGCCCGGTGCAACGCTTCCGAGAGCCTGAACAGCATCGCGGGGGTGCGGGCGGCCGTCGGTCCGGGCGAACCGGTCTGCCACATGGGCCACATACTGGCGCCCCAGAATCTCTTCTGCGTCCAGATAGGTTGCAGGCGGGCGGACCTCACCGTTAATGACAGACAACGGGTCATGCAGCTTGGGCAGATGCTCGCCCCGGCCCCGAACGAACGCGAGGACCAGCGAGTTGCCAGTGAGGCGGCCTGCACGGCCGACGCGCTGCAGGTAGGAGGCGACCGAAGTAGGCAGCGAGGCAAGCATGACGCAGGAGAGGTCGCCGATGTCGATGCCCATCTCCAAAGTGGGCGTGGCCACCAGGACATTGGGAGCCTGTGGATTGTCGGATCCCGACTTGAACTGGGTCTCGTAGAGAATACGGGTCTTGTCGTCCAGGAGGGAGGTGTGCTCCCGGGCGACCACACGTTTACTTTCCCGCGAGGCGTATAGGTCGCGGTAGAAGTTCCGGGTGTCGGCCGCCTGGCGTTCCAGCCTGCCGCTGCACCGGACCAGGGTGCAGGGGGCGCCGTCGAGCTGGTCGATGACGGTCAGGCTCCCTGGAGTCACGGCCTTGCAGACCTTGCACGCAAGGACGTGGCGGCCGGACTCGAGGTCATCGACAGCGGGGAGGGAGAGCATGATCTTTGCCGGATCCAGCCAGTAGACGTCGGCTCCGGAGTTGGTGCTGGTCCTGCCGAGCACGCCGTCTTCTTCCAGCGCGGTGATCAGCGCTTTTGAAAGGTACCCGCTGTCCGACGGCGCAATGCCGAGGCAGCGCGCTGCCCACCGGGAGTACCACGAGGTCGATGGAGTGACGGTGTCCAGGTTGTCGGTTGCGGCGTCCGCGCGGCCGATCCGCGGGAACGCCGGTGCGGGTCGCCCGGACGGGAATGCAGGCATGCCTTCGCCTTTGGGACGGCCGCCCCAGATCTGCCACCGTTTGCCGTCAGTGGAGATGTAGCCCTTGAGCCACTCGTGGTGAATGCCGCCTTGGAGGCGTATCCGCTCCACGGTGCCGCGGATCCATTGCAGCAACTGCTGGTCGGTAGGTGCGGTGTCCCCGAGCATTGTCTGGTGCTGCACCGAGTCGTGCGCCCGGCGGGCGACGGCGAGCATGCGCGTGGCGTTACCAGCGTCCGTCTCGACGGCGAGAGAACCGGTGAGCTCCAGCGTCCGGCCAGTGCGGGACTGCAGGCCGAGCTCCAGGATGGCGTCGAACTGCAGGCGGCGCCTGACGAACCGGCGTCCGCGCGCCTGTTCGGCCGGTGTCGCTTTCGGATTCCAGAACTGCCGGAAACTCTGCCGGTCCACGTATTCGGGGGCCACCAGCTGATAACGCTCCGCAGGCGACTTTGCATTGGCAATGGCGGCGTCGACAACCTCTGAGAGCGTCGCCGTGTTCTCCCCCAGCGCGCGCCGCAGCGCGGTGCGGAGCGTCATGGTGTGGGAACGGGACTGGACATACCCGGCCCGATGGGCGGCGTCCTGCACGCTGTCAGTGAAGACCAACGCCTTCTTCTCTCCCTCATCCAGGCCTTCGGCGCCGAAGAGGTTGGAGATGCTCACGGAGAGCATCGTGGCAATGGCACTGCCCATGAAGGCTATGCCTTCCTTGGCCAGACAGGATGGGCAGACGTCCCGCTTCGACTGGTCGTCTGCATCCTGACCGGTCAGCATCAGAACCGGGATTACACGGCCCTCGGCCAGGTCTGCGCTGTCGGGAGCGGGAGGAGTCTTGGAAAGTCCCCGGTTGACTGTGTGCAGCCAGTGGAGTCCTTGGACCTGCTCCGCGCCGTCCTGACGGAACTCGATGATGTCGGCCTCGGCGGCGGCGGAAATGAGAGTTCTGAACCTCGGGTTGTTCGCCAGGCGCGCCTCTCGGATTTTGGAGTCGTCCAGCTCCAGGTCCATGCCGGTCGGTGCCAGGACGGCACCCCAGCCAGACCGGCCGCAATGCCGGCAATAGACGGCGGGCAGGAACATGTCGTTCGACTGATCAATTCCGTCATCCGACCAACGGAACCGAGGGACCGTATCCACTGCGGCGTCTACGCGGGACATTTCACGGATCCAGAGGTGGGTCTCGACAGTCAGGGCCCCACGGCCATGGCGCGCGCGGATGTGGCTGAGCAGCGCGATGACAATAGATAGGAATTCTTCGGCGTCAGAAGCGTTGACGCCATCCGGCAGGGAATGCGCCGGGAAAATTGTCTGTGAGAGTTTGGCGAGCTCGATACCGGCTGTTGCGTGGTCGAGTAGGGCTGCGGTGAGCGGATGCGTACGCATCGCATCTAGCAGGTCCTTAGGCCGCTGCTCGAAGAGCGAGTCGAGGACTGGTTCAACGACGGTTTCCGGACCAGCACCCGCTTCCCCCAGTGCCACTACGGCCGCATTCGTTTCGGAAATAGTTAGCGCGACGACGTGCAGATCCTTCGACTGTGCGGTGCCGGAGCCCAACGCAGTCCAGTCTTCAGGGCTCAGCCTGGACTCTGTGACCACGGCTTCCGGGAGGAACGGTTCGCCGAAAACTGTCTCAGCGAAACGGAGCATAGCCTCGGGATCGCCCTTGCTGCCAAGGGTTGCGGACGTTGCGACGGGGGTGACCCGGCCGAGCGGCCGGGCACGGTCCTCGTCGGTTAGCCCATGTGGATAGCTTGCGAGGTCTTCGGGCCAGTAGCTCTTCAACGAGAGCCCAAGCCGCCGCAGCAGCATGGCGACGTCAGTTCCTTGGGCGCCGTCGTAAGTATGGAATTCATCCAGGACCACGTACTGCAGGCTCGTCGCGGACTTCTGCCAGAGGGGTGCGTCCTCCTGGCGCAGCAGGAGCATGTCCAGCATTTTGTAGTTCGTGAGCAGGATGTCCGGCGGGTCCTCGCGGAAGACTTGCCGATCGTTGATGAGACCGTCCCTGGAGACTTTGGTGCGGCTGGTGTCTTGCTGACCGGTATAGATGCCAGCGCTGATCCCGGAGAGTTCGGAGTAGGTGGTCAGCATTTCGGCCAGGCGCTTGGCCTGGTCGTTCGCGAGGGCGTTCATGGGGTAGAGAATGAGCGCCTTCATGCCTGTGACGCCATCACGTTTTGCCCTCAGGACGTGATCCAGGATGGGGTACAGGAACGCCTCAGTCTTACCGGAGCCCGTCCCTGTGGTTACGAGCGTGGGCTCTGGGCGGCGGGGGGCGCCGGCTCCATTGTTGGCGGTGGCCTTGCTGCTTAGCCGTTGAAACGCCTGCGTCTGGTGACCGTAGGGCTCGAACCCCTCGTACCAGTCCAAGCAGTCCCGCCAACCTGGCTCAGCCGTTTCGAATGGCAAACGCAGCCGGACGTAAGAACCTTTGAACAGACCCTTCTCTGGGTCGGCGAGGAACTCTTTAATGGCCGACTGCGCGTTGCCATCCGTAAGGGCGAACGTTGTGGCGAGGTAATCCGACAGGCCTCGGCGGAGGTCACCGGCTTGGCTGGTGGGCAGTAGTTCCGACATCAGGATTTCTCCCCCAGCATGCTTGAGAAGTGCGCGTACGCCTTGCGCATGTCCTCCTCACGATCGAAGCTCTGGAACGGGTACTCGAAGACGTATTCCACGCCGCTCTGAGGGTGCGTCCACCTCCGTTCTTCGTGCGGCAGGCTCTCGCCGAACTTTCCATACAGACGATTCATCTCCCCAGGGACCTTGCGTCCTTTGGAGTCGTAGAGGTCATTTTGTTCGTAGCCTTGGAGCACGGGAAATTGAGTGCGGTAAATCGTGCAGAGCTCGTCGATTGTCACACCAAAAAGGAGCCCCACAATTACGTCTATTTCAATTTCAAGGTTCCGGCGTGCAGCCGCATTTTTCACCGGGCTTCCGACGTAAAGCCCATCCTTTTGTGCAGCTGCAGAGAGGTCATTGAAGGCGTCTGACAAGAAGAGAAGTTCGGCCATTTTGCCGATCAGAAGACGCTGAAATTCATCTCCCCGCCACAGAATCGTCGGGAGAGAATCAATAGCAGGCTGCCTTAAATCGCCAACCCCGGAGACCTTAACGAAAAAGTCTGATAGAAGAGAAGTCATCGTCGCGAGACACAAGAGCAAGGGCCCCGCCTCATTTCGGGGGCTCAAAACGGCAGAAAGAACGGCATCTACATGGGCCGCTCCTGGAGGAATAATCGTTGGGTGAAGCGTACGCCTACTCGAGGTTGCCGCCATTCGGCGCCAGGCTATGCGGTACGAGTCGAGGACAAAATCCGCCCCCTCAGCGTCTCGCCAAATTCCGTAGTCCTTAATGTATCGTTCTCTTTCCCCGCTTGGCTGATAACTCGTGCGCGGAATAAACTCCGGCGGGATGGCCTCAATGTCGATTTCGTCCCAGTCGTTGTTACTCTTCACGACTTCGCGGGGCTGTTTCGAATAGGGATTGCCGACAGTGAAGTGCGGCCCCTGGAGGATAACGTCTCCCCATGAATTCGGAATGTCGGACCCGACTTCGAAATGTCCTTTTTTGCGATCAGCGGTTTCATGCCATCCTGAAGAATACTGCAAGCCCAGCTCCCTGACGCGTGGAGCCTTGCTGAGTTTCGCTAGGACCCTTGAGCTCTCCGCGTTGACTGGGTAGACCATTCGCGCATGGATGGCGCGGGTTCCGGGCTCATCCAGAATGTCTGCCCACACCGCCAGCGTCGATTCATCAACTTTCACAATGCGCTCGGAATGTGGACGGGTATCCCAGTCTCCGTCGGGACTTTTTAGCGCCGGCGCCTCCCCCGAACCATCATGGAGCAATGATCTCTCAGCAGTATCAGGCTGATACAGAGAGGCGGCCATGATGAACCGCGGGGCATGCCTGTGGCCCGCGTAGACGTGGACCCCGAACTCAAGTTGGTCGGTGAGGTCCGCGAACAGCTTCTTCTTGTTTCGGAAATGCCAGTGCCGTCGAACGCGCCGGTATGTCTCGGCACGGAGATGCTCTGCTTTCTTTTCAGTGAAATGCGATTCTGGGTGTATCAAACCTATCGCCCCGCGCGCCGAAGCCGACCGCCATGTTCGAATCATAAATGCGCGGTAGAGGTCCGGTTGGAGCCCGTTCAGAAGTGGGTACTGGGCCAACGAACCGATGAACTCGGCGACCACCGGCGTGGGGACAGCCGCCCCTATGAAGAGCTCGTTCATGCCTGGCAGCGCCAGCGTAACGCCCCGTTTGGCCTTTATTTGACCCTGAGTGGGCTTGTCGGCCAGTTGCCACCATGGATCGCCTTCAGCCAAAAGGGCCGCCTCGTCAGAGCGCGGACGGACCCACGGCGGGTTCCCGACTTGTAGGTCAAAACCGCCACGGCCGAATACAGAGCCGAAGTCGAGTTCCCAGTGGAAGAAGCCTTGCTCCACAGCAACTCGCTCACAAACATCGAGCCAAGGATGCTCTGTCTTGACCGTGGCGATCGGCTTAACCTGAGAAGTACTCAGGTCGAAGGACTCAATGGCTTCCAGCTCGCCCCAGGAGGCCATTGACAAAACCGACGTTTGCCCCTCGATGCGGCCGTATCTCCTTGACGTCTTTCCCGCCGAAGCTGCGATTCCGAGAATGCCTTCAAGCCCGGAAATCCAGTCCTCGAGGGATGGCGGCTGGGATCCACCTGTCGCGCGTTCGGTCAACGGCCAGAACCATAGGGCGTTCCATGCATCCATGACCGTGCGCAGTCGCTGATAGGAGCCATCTTCATCGTTGAGGGACTGCTCAATTTCCTCCCGGGTGACGATACGGCCATCCACAGCCTTAGCCACTGAATCCGCCTCATGGACCACCGGCTTAATCTTGCCGAAGTAGTCGATCTCACGGCGCGCCTCGGCCTCAGCGACCTGCATGCGACGCAGCGTCAACTTCCACAGCGATTCCACGCGGCTGCTCAAGGCCATCAGGCGATCGACCTGAGTCTTGCTCGGCTTTGCCTTAACTTTGGTGCGCCAGACCTTCAGCTCTTTCTGTGCTTCACCCGCTAAGTCTTTGACTTCCTTGGCCTCGGCCGCGGCTCCCCAGCCTTCAGCCGGCAACAGGAAGTGGTGGATACGGCTGGCAACATTCGGGTCGTCGGTGTCGTCCGCCATGGCCGCAACGAGACCTGTAAGCGGCGCCTCGGCCGGTGCGGACTTCAGCCAGGTCTTGTCGTTTACTGACTGACGTGAATACGCGGCTCTTCGCGAACCGATGAGCGAGTTTCCTCGGCGCAGTCGCAGCCCGAACCACGGCGCCTGAAGGTCCTGGACCATCGTGTCCAGCCAGAGCGAAACTTCGGCAAGCTCCACCGCCGTTGAGTTGAGGTCGACGCCATGAACCTGATGCAGGGCTATCTGTGCTTTGACCTTCTGCAGTTCCTGGGGGTATTCATCCGCCGGGATCTGATGATCGAGTTCCTTCTGCTTCCGCTTCAGATATTCATCAGCGAGCTGACGCACCGCTTCAATGGCGAACGCGCCCGATCCCAACGCTGGTTCGCACACGGTCAGCTGGAGGATGTCGTCGGCAGGGGTGATGGTCCCATCCTGGTCCAACAGCTCTTCGAGGGCCTGCGATACAACGAACTTGGTCAGTACCTCCGGGGTGTAATAGGAGGCAGACTGTTGACGTTCACGGCCAGCAAGTCGGAACACGAAGGAACCGGTCTCGTGGAGCACGAGTTTTTTCTCGCCTGTTCGCTCGTCCTCGTACTTTACGAAGTGCTTCGCTTCAATGGACTCGGAGCGGTCCACTGGGACCACCCAGGAACCCTTCTCCGGGTTGCCGTCCTTCGCCACCTCGTAGAGGGGCTCCGCGGCGATGAAGCCCGTATAGGACATCAGGCCTTCATAGACGGCGCCGAGCTGGTTGATGCCTAGTTCTGCGTAGGAGATGAATCCGCGGTCTTTCCCTCGGGCTTCCTTGCTCAGCAGCAGGTGCTGCAGGACGCGCTGGAGCTCGGAGTTACTCAACTTCGCATCGTTGATGAGGGAAGTGGCTGATTCTTGGAATAGGTCGGCCTTCAGCGGCTGGAAGACGAGACCTTCGTTGTCTCCGGTAGGGTCCTCAGCGGCCGATGATCCGCGCCGGGGCTTATGGCCGCCGTCCACAAGCCGGAACAAGCGCTCCAGCGATTCGTAGATGTGGGTGCCACGCTGAGATTCCTGTGACTGGATGTCGATGAGCGTCAGTTCCCGGAGTCGGTCCAGGCCGTAGCCCTCGTTGTATTCGCCAGCCCCGATGGGCAGGACACCCATCTCCGGTGAAGCCTCTGCGTACAGCAGGAAAAGTATGCGGTAGAGGAACCGTAGGGACTGGCGGGCGAGGTCCTGACCATCGACGTCGTCCACCGGGAGCCCGCGAGCGGCTCGCCTCTTGAGGACATCATTGGCGATGATTTCGATGGAACGGCGGATGCCCTCCCTCAAGTCCTGAGAAACACCGATGGTGTGTTTGACGGAAGCCGCCAGGACGTCATCCCACCAGATGGACCCGTCAGGAGTTGGCATCAGCGAGTCCCAGCCAAAGATTGCCAGGAAACGATCGGTTTCAGAATGTTTCTTGGTGTCGTTACGGTCGGCAACCAGCAGAGCGTCGGCGGCGAGATAGCGCCCCTCGGCCCAGCGCTCCTGCTCCGTCAGCACCAGCCATCGTCCGGCCATGAGAACGACGTACTTGGGCGAGCGCTCAGCAAGGTAAATCTCGGACACGACCTTGGCCAGCGTCAAGGACGGCATCTCCTTGCCGTCGACGAGCACGCGTCCGAGCGGCTTTACCGATGACAAAACATCTTCAGCAGCGTCGGCTGCGCTCGCCTCAAGAAACACGACGTCGGCATTGTCCGTCTTCCACACGCCGGGCACCAATGTCTCGGTGCCGCTGCGCTCAAAGGTGACTGCCGCCGTCGTACCTTTGAACCCGAGCGCGGTGCGCAGGAGTGCGTATGCCTCGCGAGCGCCCGCAGGGTCCTCGGTCAGTCCGGCGAGGAGGATCTGCAGCCGGCCGCGGACTTCGGAGAAGCGGGACAGCGTGGTGGGGTGGCCTTCCTTGGCTTGCTCGTCCCAGGACTTCCGGAGTTTGATGACTTCAGCTTGGAAGGACTCTTTGGTGGAATCGGTGGTGAAGAAATGTTCGCTGATCCAGTCTTCACCGACAACGATCGAATCAAAGGACGGCATTACTGGTCAGCACCTTCCGGGACGGCTGTAGGGGTATTGCGGGGAACGACGATCAGAAGCGGGCGGACCAGGCGCTGAGCCGGAGCGAGCGACTCCGCGATGAGCTGTTCCTCAGTGACGCGCTCTCGCTGTTTCCTGACCTCGGCACGCTGTGTGAGTTCGAAGGACAGCTGGGTCCAGCCGGTGGCGCGGTCCGTCCACGACTGCAGCCGCTGCTCGGCAGCCTTTGCCGCGGACTCGAACGTCATCTGCATTGTCTGCCTGGCGTTCTCCACCGCCCTCGGGAGAAGCGCCTGCAACCCGTCCAGGCTGACGGGGCCGGGATTTGTTGCCTTGTTATGAACGCCGATAGCTGCCAGGTGGTCGCCCAGGTCCTCCAAGGGCTGATCCATGCAGAAGTTGGGATTGCTGGGATCTGGGAACTCGACGGCGATGAAGGCCTTGGACACCACCTGTCCGCGGCGGTTCATGAGGGTGCCCATGAGCAGAACCTGTGGGGCGTCGACGTCGCCGCGGACGGCGAGCACTTCGCTCCGGGACATCGAACCCAAGGCGCGGTCGCTGGCCCAGTCGAGGACGGGGTGGAGCGGGCCCAGGTAATGGGCTTCGGGCCAGCTCATGTCGTCAGATTCGCGGGCCCGGTCCAGTTGGCGGGTGCCGGCTTCCACGGTGGTGGCGAGCTTGAGCGTCTCCGTGACCCTCCGCTCGGACAAGTAGTCCTGGGGAAGGTAGCCCAGGCGATGCTGGAGGTCAGCTGGCGGGTTCAGCTCGGCGAGCCCGTGGCTGGCGTGAATGGTCCAGCCAAGCTTCTTCTGCGGTTCAGCGAAGGCCTCGTTCAGCGCTTCGTCGAGGAAGTCCAGGTCCGTGGCATACAGACCTGATGGCTTTTCGACCGGTACATCCTCTGGGGGGCCGTCCTGGTTCAGGGCCTCGAAGTCGAGGAAGTCCCATACGTCGCCAGACTCGGGGTCCGGGTCTGGCTCGCCGACGGTGTCTTCGAAGTCCTTCTTGCCGAGGAGGACTTCGAGGATGGCGTCCTCCTCCTGCTTGACGCTGTACTTTCCCATGAGGGAGGCAACGTCATTCAGCACGGTGTGGGCTTCGTGCTCCCGCTCCATCAGCCGGGTGAGCACCTTGATGTCGCCTGAGAAGCGGGTGTTGCTGGGGTTCAGCAGAAGGGTGGTGATCTGAGGCGTGTGGCGCTGGCCGAAGCGGTCGATGCGGCCGTTGCGCTGCTCAATCCTGATCAGGCTCCACGGGATGTCGAAGTGGATGAGGTGGTGGCATTCGGCGTGCAGGTTAACGCCTTCGGAGGCCACGTCGCCCGTTACCAAGACGCGGAGCGGACTGTTGCCGCGCTTGAACTGATCGACGATGCTCTGCTGTTCGACGTCGCTCAGGCCGCCATGGAGTAGACCAACGTTTTCCGGTTTGAGGCCGAGGGCTTTGGGCAGGGTCTCCTGCAGCCACTTGAGCGTGGCGACGCGCTCGGCGAAGACGACGGCCCGCATTGGAGATCCCTTGCCGACGCCGATCTTCTTCAGGTAGCTGACTAGTTCGTTGTACTTGGCTGAATCCCCCGTGTTGGCCTTTTCGGCAAGCTGACGAAGGCGACCCAACGCCTCTGTTTCTTTCGCTTCAGTGGCGGCATCGGCGTCGAGCTTCTTCAGGCGCTCGGTCACTGTTTCCAGCAACGCGGCTGGGCTTGAGAGGAAAGCCTTGGCGAGCGTCCAGGAGAACAGGGACCCGTTCTGTCCTGAGTAGGGGGACGGACGACCCTTGGGGTATAGCCAGGTGCCGGAGAGCTCCTCGGCGATCGCATTCTCCGCTGCCGACGCGGCGACAAGCCGGTTGTCCGGTTCCTCCCTCTCGGCCCAGTCTGCGCCGACCTCTTGGGCAACCTCGGGACTGTGGCGGTGCCGCCGGATGATGAGGTTCTCCACCTGCTTGGGATCAAAGGTCCCGTCAGGGCGGACAACGGTGGGGTCGAGGAGCCGGAGGAGCTCGGCGAAGGACTCGTTGCGGCCGTTATGCGGGGTGGCCGAGGCGAGGATCAGGGCCTCGGTATTGGGGGCGAGGATGCGGGCGAGCTCGTTGTTGAGCGTGCCGGTGTTGGTGAGGTTGTGCGATTCATCAATGACGACGGCGTCCCAGTTCAGCTTGCCGAGGTGGGCGCGGTAGCGCGCGCTCTTCAGGGTATCGATGGAGATGATGGCGCGCTTGTAGTAGGTGAAGGGGTTGCGCGTCGCTGGCAGTTTTTGGCGGACTTTCTGGATGCCGGCTGAGTCGAGACGGACAAACGGGAGAGCGAAGCGGCACCAGAGTTCGTGCTGCATTTGCTCTAGGACGTGGCGGGGTGTGACTACGAGGATTCGTTCTCCGCGGCCGCGCTTGACGAGTTCGCTGAGGATCATGCCGATCTCGAGCGTCTTGCCGAGGCCGACGGCGTCCGCGATGAGGATACGGGGCCTGATGTTCTTGGTGTCCAGGGCTTTGGCGACGGCGATCTGCTGGTACTTCAGGTTTCTCGCGAGCATGCGCGTTGAGACCGTGAGGTGCTCCGCAGACTGGGGTGTGGGGGTTTTGCGGAGAGTGGTTTCTAGGAAGAGCCGCGCCTTGCGGTAGTTCGGGGTGTCGTCCGCGACAACCTTGGATTTGGCCGGGTCCACAACCTCGATGCGGTCCAGCGCGGAGTAGAAAGCCGCTGTTGTGTCTCTTACTAGCTCGCTGAGGCCTTGGACCCTGATGAGTGTTCCGTCAACCGACTTTTCCAGGCTGGTGACCAGCCACTCCTCGTCTCGGACGTGGACCACCGAACCGGGTGCGACGTTGAGTTCCCGGTTTTCGGCTGTAACTGTCAAGACCTGCTCCTGTGCTTGCTGCTTCCCCAATACACCAGCTGGAGGAATAACTTCCGTATGACTAGCTGGTGGTCATCCAAACATACTAGGATCCAGCCCCTGGCTCGGTTGTCCCGGCCGAAGCAATCAGACTGTTACTGCCGTGTCTCTAGCGGGTGAGACACTTTTCGGAGTTCGTTCAACGAAAGCAGGTTGGGGTGGCTCACGACAACCAGGATGTTGCGCCTGAAACGGATTCAGTTCATAAGGAGGCCATGAAATGGCAGTTTCAATTTGTCACCGCGCCACATCCTGAGGGTGGCTGCGAGCTCTTTTTGGTCCGCTATATCGTCGGCGGCTCCGATGAGTGCCAGTACCGGGCAGATGGGGACTGGTTGGATGTTACTCAATGTCGCGACGAAGATGGCTGGTTTTTCCTCGTCCCTCCCGATGACGAATGGTCCTACTTTGATTATTCACAGATGGACGAGTCGGGCGTCGGTGTGGAAATTGGCTACCTAGTAGATCAGGCCGTGGAGTGGTACGACAACCCCGCTGACAGATCAGGGGTTGTCTACGAAATCTTTGGTGCTCAGGAACAGCAGTTGTTTGTGCAGCGGAAGCCCGGAAGTCTTGAATTCGAAGTTCAGCTGGCCACTCAAGGTGTTCTCTGGAGGCGCACCTCGAAAGGTCAGTGGATTCTCGAAGACAAACTCTCGCTGCGCGAGCGTTTCCAGCGCTCTGTCCTGGTCGAACAGGCAGAGAACTTACTGCGAGAAGCCCCTGCTTTCCGATCTTCCCTGCCGGCTGGAGAATCTGCCATAGATTTGCAAACGGCCGCTGCCCTCGCTTTGGGCGCTCCTATTCAAGTTGTCCCTACCTTCGATGAGCTGCTGTTTCGCATAGCTGAGCAAAGCGAGCTCACTTGGGACTCAGTTTGTCCACTACTGGCACACTCGGCAAAGGTGTGGCTCGTCGGTGATGAAGCAACAGATGAGACTCACGGACTAGTGGTGCAATCCGCCTCCCGTACTTGGCTGCGGCACAGGGCATCCTGGATTCCTGGGGGTGTCAAGTTTTCTGTGTAAGGGACCGGTCGGTTGTCCGGTCTGCCGGGTGGTCAGATCGGGAGTCGGTTGGGGAATTGAACGGCGAAGGCGT